>NZ_CP017141.1:6300000-6581659 GCF_001721645.1 Pedobacter steynii
GATTATTCGCTGAAACGCAAATTGTCGCATCTGCCTTTCCTACCAGAAAACGTTCGGAAAGTATTCTCATCTTCTTAACCAGCGCATGCTGATTGGGATGAAATGACCAGCCATGAACAGTATAAATAATTGGAATCCCCAATTTCTTTGCCCCCCAGAAAGTATTCGACTGTGCACGGGTACCATGTGCATGCAATAAATCTATCCTCTCCTCCACCATCAGCTGTTTCACTTTCTTCCACACACTAATATTAAAAGGTTTTTCTGTGAGGATGACATGGGTTTTAATACCCAGTTTGTTGAGTTCAGTGATTAAAGGTCCATCTGTAAATGCAAGTACAACCGATTCAAAATCGGCTTTATTCAATTCCTGAACCAGGTCCAGAACATGAGTCTCCCCTCCTCCAATTTTCCCCTGTCTGATCGCATGAAGTACCTTCATCTTTCTACTATTCATAAACGTTTGATATTAGGGATTTTCCTCCACATGTTTTGTGGCTACAGACAATTTATTTGCCTTTCTTACTTTGGTAAATGCCAGTATCTGATAAAAAATAAATTTTGGAATTCCTTTTAATGACTGATAGATCTTTTCATCCGCTTTAAAATAAGACAGGGCTCTAAAGAATACAAAAAGGAAGAGAATGCCTGTACCCAGCCAAAAAAACAGCATATAAGGCAGGATAAATATATCAATCAAAAAACAGGTTCCTGAAAACAAGATCAACAGAAACAATGGCGGCCTCAATAATAAGATACTAAAGAGAAAACCGTTGAGGTTGAGCTTTGATAGGGAACTTACCAATAATTTTGTACCCAGAAAGAAAAACTTAAACCAGGTATTGATCCATCTCGCTCTTTGTTTAACCAGCTGATCAGATTTTGCTGTTTTCTCATCATAAACGACTGCTGCTTCTGAAAAAGCAATTCTGTGCCCTCTTTTGATAATCTCAAATTGAAGAATTTTATCAAAACCAGCTCCCATCAGTTGCTGATCAGCCAGACAGTTTTTATAAAGATCTAGCGTAAAAGCCATTCCTGAGCCAGCCAGAGAAGCCGATGAACCAGATTCAAATAATAATTTCCGGTCTACGTACCTATAATAAATATCTCCCGCCTCATCAAGTGCAGCATAAGTAGTATTGATCTTTTTCGCCCTACGGACACCTTGAACAGCCTGAAATCCAGCATCAAAAACCCGATTCAATGCTTTAAGGTAGTTTTTATCCACCAGATTATCACTATCTATAATGGTAATCCGGTCATGAGCTCTTTTGAAGTTATTGATCGCATAAAAATGAGATTTCACATTACTGGCCAGTACTTCCGGAGGCCTCAATAAGACAACTCTCTCATCAGTAAAATGAAGGTTAGAGATGTCACAATTATCAGCAATAATATAAATCAGGTAATTTTCATAATCCAGGTCCAGAATTGAACTGGCCACAGATTCCAGTAAACCAGTTTCCTCATAAGCTGTAACAATAATCGCATAGTCAGCAGAATCATCTGAAACTTTTTCAACTGATTTTCTTTTTCCCGACAATTTAGCTGCAATAAATAACAGGAAGGGGAATAAAAAATTAAAACCTAAAATAACCTGTAACACTGTCCAGACGATCATATTTGTTTACCTTGATAATTAAATTGTGTACCTGTAAGGGCATTAACGATCCAATGCCTTTACTATATATTGAAAGATACTTTTAACACTATTTTCCCAGGTATGGGTAGCAGCAAAAGCTTTTCTCTCTTGTTTGAGTTCAGGAGAATTCTCCCTAAGCGCCTGAGCAATTAATTCTACATATCCCTCTTTGTCTTTTGCCAGATAAACATGTGGTTTGAAAATCTCCATTGCTCTTGTTTCCGTCGCTACTACCGGTTTTCCTACTGCCAGATACTCATCAATTTTCCTCGGATAATTACCTATGGTAAGTTCATTAACCATTTGAGGATTGATGCATACATCAAATGAACTGATATATTTCAGCAATTCATCTTGTGGTTTAAGCCCGGTAAACACTACATTTTTAAGCGAATGAAGTTTACTTCGTTTAAATTTTTCATCCTCAGGCCCAACCAGCATAATTGTCCAGTCTGGCTGCGCCATAGCGATGTATTCTATCAGTTCTACATCCAGACGGATGCTTTGCAAAGCGCCTACATATCCGATTACCGACCCGAAACTTTCCTGATATTCAAGGGGCTTGGGCAATGCTTTTTCCGAACTAAAGTTGTCCAGATCACAGCCTTGCCCAACATAATAAGACTCCCGGTTATACTGTTGACAATAATCTGAAAGGTAGGTGGAGTTTGCCAGACAAAGATCGTATTTGGCAATCATCATTGGCTCCAGTCTCACACCATGCTTTTTCCAATACGGAGTGGCTAGAATATAGTCCCTGGAATAATAAACTGAAAGTCTGGGAGCCAGCAGGCTATTCAAATAAAAACATTTGATGATCTCGTTATCATTAAACAGGACAAAATCCTTAAAGTTAAGTGAATTGACCGCCTTTAATATAGATTTGTGAAATCTCCTGTTATTGATCTTATTAATAAAATCAAACAGAAATGCAGAATTCAGCCAATTGATGGATTCCACAATGCAATCCGGATAATAAGTCCAAAGATTCTCTTTGATGCTGATCAATCCCGTTTCCTTTCCCTGGATTACCTTCAGTCTTTTCTGACTACTTTCCAGCTTCCTTTCTCTTATTGAGGTAATCCGGTCAAGAGGCGAATTTACATACAGCACCTGGTGATACCGACTAAGTTCCAAAGCAATGTCTTTGCAATTGCTTCCTATCTCAGTATCCCAGGGTTGTTGTCCAATAATTATAATATTTAGCTTTTGCATATATGATCAGATAAGTATCTTGTATCCGCCTTTAAGTTTTTTTCTTGTAATAATTTATACCGGCAAAAAATCCGATAATCAGACAGATAATTCCTGGAATTGCAAATATTTCGAATGGCATACCTCAGTTTAATTTGTGATTACTTGGTTTATACTTTCTTCCTTCTCTTTGTCTAACCGAGGTCCTAAGTAAACAAAGGCCCAGGATACATATAATATTAACGCCGTAGGCATTGTATTCATCACTTCATTTCCATAGCTACAGACGAAAACCCCCACTGTTCCCGAAGTCAGTGCAATGAGTTTTACCCTCAACCTGTCGTCCTTTATCTTCCATACAATTCCACAACATTTACCGACGATATACATCATTATGCCAAACCAAATGACAAAACCTATGATTCCATACATCACCCACACTTTCACCCAATAGCTGTCTGGCTCAATGGTAGAAAGGAATTTATCTTTATTATACTCCTTCCCCCAGGTACCGATTACACCAAGTCCACCTCCAAACGGTCTTGAGCTTAAGTACTCTTTGAGGATTAGTTGATTGGTAAACCTCACATTCAGAGATGGGTCCGTAGGATCCAATGCCGTTCTTAGCCGAAAAATCTGGTAATTTCCGTTTCCAATGGTAGTAAATTTCAAAAAACCGAGAAAGGCAACGGCAAACATCCCGCCCAACAGCAACACCTTAAAATTTTTACTTAAAAATAAAGCAAAAAAACCACCCGCCACCAGCGCAAACAATGCTCCCCTGGTACCGGAGATCAGCATTCCATAAAACAATATAAAAGCAGCTATTCCAAGCAAAACACGCTTCCACCATAAGAATGGGCCTAGTGCCAATATAAATGCGATTAAACAAATGTGTGCCTGAGAGGCGCCAAACTGCCCCGCATCACTATAGAAGGAAAAAACCCTGAGTTTGCCCCAGAGTAAGTGTGTTTGGGCAGCCCCGTTATCAAGAAACTGCTGTTCTCCAGAGGTTAATCCTACAAATAGCTGCCGCATTCCATAAAAAGTTCCCGCCACAGAAATGATAATGATCAGTGCCAGAAAATGATTCAGGTCTTTTTTGCGATTCAATATCACAAAGCTTAAAGGCACAATCATAATAAAATAAAGTGCGGAACTTCTGATTTCCTGAACCCAGCCTCTCACACTTGCTCCCGCCGGATTAATCACTTCGATCAGACTGATCATAAACCAGAATAACGCCAGGAAAACCAGATCATTATTAGCAAGTTTCCAGTTTACCCTGTTACTATTAAAAAAGACAGAACACCAGACCAGCAGAATCATCACTTCCACTCCAATCCCAAACGGAATGCTGGAGCTGATTTCCCGATACAGAAAAATCACCATAAAACAGAAAGCAAACATGCCGTAAAAAGCGAACTTTATCTCCCTTACGGTGATCAGCAGATAGATGATTCCCAAAAAGGTTACGGTAAGCATAATCGGAACGATCACCCCAAAACGGACCGCCAGGAAAGCAACAGCCAGTGAGAAAATAATCCCAATTGTCAATAAAACGAAATTACTGCTTTCTCGCAACCAGACTTTCATAAAAAGAGTATCGGTTTATAGGAACAGAGAAGACACTTATAAAGGGGCCTTCTCATTCAATTCTTTGATTTTCACTTTGTTCAAAACCCATCCGGCGAATCCTTCATGATTTCGGATGTAATTTACAAATTCTTTATCATTTTCGTTGATTTCACTCCCCGCTTCAAAGATGGCAATAGAGTGGTCAGTAAAAGATAACCATTCTTTTGCTTTGTTAACAGACCTTAGACTATCAACATCAATCAGGATCAGATCAAACTTCTCTTTTAGATAATCAAAACCTGCTTTTAATACACTTGAGCTTTGAATTTCCAATAAGGAATTGCTTGTAGAGCTCTTGTTCAGGAAGGTAATCAGATCTTCCGTTTTGATTTCTTTCTTTACGAGGAAATTTTCAAAATACTGACTAGTCACCAGGCTTTTTTCATTCTCTGCAGGCTGACGGTTGGTATAGTCGTCACCGATCAATAAGATTTTCTTACCTGTCATTGCAAATGCATACGCGAGCGCAGAAGTAAAGAAAGTCTTTCCTTCGCCGGATTTCACGCTGGTCACCCCCAGGATTTTAGAACCTGAATCAAGGTCCAGTGTTTTAGAAATTTCAAAACGCAAAGAACGCATCAGGTCCTTAAACACAATAAAGTCAGTAACTTTATCATTGTCTCCCCAAATTACACGGGGATCTTTATCTTTCTCCTCAATAAAATTGATATTTCCCAGAACCCTACCAATGTTAAGACCGGAAAGTTGTTTGGTGTTATTTATAGTATGGTCAAGAAGAAACATGGAGAAAATAATCAATAAGCAGAAGGAAAAACTGGAAATACCAGACAATGCCATATAGATTAATTTTTTAGAAGGCTCCGGAGGTCCCGGCAAGCCCATTTGTGCTACCTGAAGCTTTAAACCTATACTCTTTTCTACATTTGATTGGTTGTACCGATTTAATGCATCCATATATTCTTTGGTCGCCACATCTGCATCACGTTCAAAATTCTGAACACCTGCATCAAAAGGTACCATCGTGTTATACTTCGCCTTAAGCTGATTCAATTCTGCGTCAATAGATCTCAGACTATTCTGCGCTAAAGAAACGGCAATCTCCATAGAGTTTTTTTGTTGAATCAGGCTTTGTTTGGTCGCAACCGGATCAGTAATGTTATCATCAGATGATTTCTGCATTTGCTTGGTCAGCAAAGTCTGCAAAGAATCTACTTTACGCTGATCCGATGGTTTAAAACCATTGTCTATATAATTGTTTGAAGCGATCTTAATCTGATTGTTTAACGCGACAATATTGGTATTTTCCTTAACCAGACCTCCACCAAGATATTTTTGGTCCGTTCCATTAAGTTTTCGGTTCAGGTTTGCAATTGCACCCTGGTTTGATTGGATTTCCCGAAGAGCCTGAGATTTACGCTCTTCGTAATCCGTAATCTGCTTATAAATAATTTCGGATTGTTTATCCAGGTTCAGTACACCATTATTGATTTTATAATTCTTTAACTCTGAGTTTTTAGAGTTCATGGCCATTTCTTTCTTTTTGACCAGTGAATCAAGAACCGAAATAGATTTATTCTGGTTGCTTGATACATTTGCACTATAGGTATTGATAAATTCACCTGATAAGGTGTTTACCACAAAAGCCGACAGCAAAGGATTTTCAGATGTATACTCGATATTGATAAAATCACTGTTATCAATTCTGTAAATGCTCAATTTTTTATTGAGGCTGATCTCATCATATCCCATCGATACCAAAAGATCATAAAGTTTATATTTGCCACTATCAACAGTAGTGATGACCTCCTTTTTAAAGAGTTTATCACTATAAAGAGAGATCACATTCTGAAGATCTGTAGCATTTAATTTTTTAATCTCCTCACTGTACTGTTTAAAAGATTCCGGTGCGCTTAACAAATCGTGTAAAATCAGACTATAAGACAGGGTACTCATGGTCTTTTTCATTTTCATCATCTCCATGATGTTGCTGAATTGCTGATTGACCTTAAAGAAATCTGTATTCTGGTTTTCTGAGGCCACCTGTCTGGACTGATCAACCAGACCAGTCGACATCTGTACCTGAGACTTATATTCCTTAGGTAAATTTTTTACCAGAAAAAAGGTAAGTAATAAAGCCACAAGTGGTACCAAAATTAGTACCCACTTATAGCGTAATAAAAGTCTTAAAAATACTTTAAGATCCATAGTTTAGGGATTTTTATAATTGGTTAATTAATCTCGGTAAGTTTTTTACCAATGATTTCCTCCAATGCATCTTTCGCTCTGAAATAGGCAACCTCTGTTAACAGCTTATCAGAATCGGCGGTTGCTGAGTTGATTCTCGACTGGTTAAAGACATCGATAGTTACTTCTCCCTTTGCAAATTTGTATTTTAGGTTCTCAGCAACACTTTTGTTGTCCTGAGCAGCCTGAGTTTTGATTTTAAGTGTACCTTGTTGTTGCAGGTACTCATAATATCTTTTTTTAACTTCATTGACAAGGATCAGGTCATATTCTTCATTCTCCAGTTGAGCCACTTTATATTCGGCTTTTGCTTTTTTTACCATAAAAGGTTTTTGAAGCAATGAACCAACGTTAACGTTTACACCAAACTGAAAGCCGTTTACAGTATAAGGGTTCAAAGGATTCAATGCCGCTTTATCATCAGGTCTGTAAATATAAGACGCATTCAGAATATCAAAGTAAGACATATTAGCAATGGGAACTCCTGTTTTAGCTTTTTCAACATTTGCTTCAAAAATCTTTTTTCTAGGATAGTTTTGTCTTGCAGACTGAATATATTTTTCTAACTGGCCATAATTAATGTCTCCTACTATAGATTCCTGCGCTGACAAGTTCAAATTAAAGATACCTATAATTAAAAAGGTAATAAAAGCTGATTTTTTCATTTTTTTTATGTTTTGTAGATCTTTTAAATAGATTATACTTTCTCCTTCTGGATTAAAGCGGGTATGGTTTTTAGGATGATTTTCAGATCCAGCAGAATAGAATAATTATCAGCATAATAATTATCCAGTTCCTTACGTTCGCGCTCTGACATATCTTTTTGACCTCTTTTACTAATTTGCCATAAGCCTGTCAGACCCGCAGGCCCAAGGAATCGCGTAGACCATTCGTTGGTGGTTAACTGTTCTGCCTCATACAAGGGCAAAGGTCTGTTCCCGACCAAAGACATATCTCCGATAAATACATTGATTAATTGTGGCAGTTCGTCAATACTTGTTTTTCTTAGAAACCCACCCAATCTGGTAATTCTTGGATCATCTTTGAATTTAACAAATGCAGACTTACCGGTTTTGTTCTCCTCATTATTAGCATATTGATTCAGATCGGCCATATCCTTTAGCATCTTATCTGCATCACTGCGCATAGATCTGAATTTATAAAAATCGAATATTTTATAGCCAGCCCCTACCCGCTTGCTCTTGTAAATTACTTTCCCCTTAGATTCCAGTCTGATGAGAATCGCAACAACAATAAACAGTGGCATCAAAAACAACAGCGCAAAGCCCGAAGCTACCATATCAAAAGCCCGTTTAGTCCATGGCAATTGATATTCTACATCAGCTTTCTGTGCGAGCTCCATTAATTTCGGTTTGATTAACTTAAATTTAACTAAAAAATTAAGCCTTTCACAAAAATCTTCCAGTGGAAAAGGATAGGTATAGTAATCATTGACTTTTAGATCCAATGCCATCTTTCTCCAGACTTTGTCTTCTTTAATCCCTAAAAGAACAAGAATGAGTCCCTGCAAAAGTGGATTTTTCTTAATCTCTCTGATCTGTTCGAAACAGTTTTTATTGTCATCAACTTCAATCAAAATGATATCAGGTAATGTTAATAATGACTGCTGATCAAGATAGCGCTTAAAATCCTGCGGGTCATCCATATGCTCCACATTGGTGTCGAACTCCTCAGCAATCACCTCTTTAAGGAGTTTTCCAAAATGCACTATTTTGGCATTTATCTGAGGACGGTTAATGGTCGAAGTTGTCATGCGGTTATGAGTTGAGCAATTTGCGATTTTAGAATTGCAGGATTAAAAGGTTTTTCCAGATAGCTGTCAATCTTGAAAGGCATTTGTTTCACTTTATCCGCCAGATCTTCTGCCCCAGACAATAAGATCACCGGTGTATTTCTGTAAAACCCGCTGATCTTAAGGTTTCTGATTAATGTACTTCCATCGAAGTAAGGCATCATCAGATCAGATATGATCAGATCAGGATCGTTTCCTTCTTCCAGCCAGGCTATAGCTTCGATTCCACTCTTTTTTATGATCAGGTCATAATCAGCCGCCAGGATGAAGCTCAATAGCTTAAGAATACTCAGTTCATCATCTACGATGAGTATGCTTTTTTTATGATCAGGTTTAATTTCCATGTATTCGTTACTGTAATTCTTACGGGAATTCCACAACAAAAACCTATCCAAATAAGGAAAATTCCCCATTTCGGATTCATTTTCGGTCGTCCCATTATTACTGATTCTTTCTGTAAACATAATACTTTTTCTAGTAATCGTCCCTATTCAGCCTCGATCGGTTTACATTTTAGAAATTTCCGAGTTTAGCCCCCTTAATTAACTTATTTTATATTAATAACAAATGTCTTTTTACTTACCTCGCCTGCCTTCAGGTCATTCAGTTCATTACAAACAATACGGCCAAAAGAATCGATTACTAATAACCTGATCTTTTGTTCTTCTTTAGACAACACCTCAGTTTTCAAATCAAAATCTCCGGAGTAGAAAAAAGGAATATCATTGCTTCCCTTATCGATTCCAACATTATATGCCTTGCTATTTACCTCATAATTGATTTCGCAATTTTCACATTCCACCCTTAAAAGCCCTTCTCTTTTAAGAATCACATTAGATATATTATCAAATGAGGCATCCTTTTTACAACTGTATAAGGAAGTCAGAACAACTAGCAATAATAGATATTGAATTCTCATTTTAGGTTATTATTATATCGAGGTAAAGGAAAAAACCAAGCCAATAACAGATATGATAGACGGAAATGTGGATATTAGGGGTTCAACCAAACGTTAAAGCTGTTTAGAAGCTGATTTTTCTTTCTGGTTAATTCCAAAATTTTTCATTCTTTCATTTTACCGGGTAGTTTATTTTCCCAAAATCCACCCCACTGTGGGCAATTTTCTACAATAAAAAAAATGGGGAATGTTGATTTTTGAAGGATTAATTTCCAATTGGGGACTTTCACACCATGCTCTATTCAGAAACAAAGATCTGTATCTTAAAAAGTTCAGTATATATTAAGATAAAAATAGATTTGAACTTAAAATTCCACAAAAAAACCAGGTAAAAAACCCCAATTAAAAGGCTCTTACCTGGCTTTCATGAAAATTTCGGTAATTAAATACTAATTTTTCGGCGTTACTCTTCCGGATTTTCTATCCTGTGCCCTTCCAATCACATAACCTGTACCGGCCCCCACAACTCCACCGATAATCGCACCTCTTCCATCCTTTTTATCAATCAGGACACCGCCTAAGGCACCTGCCCCTGCACCAATAACTGCTCCTTTAGCTGCCTGACTCCAGCCTTTTTTCTTAGCAGGAACTGCAGCTTCTGTGTTAGATGAATTATTTCTATCACTTCTTTCTGCTGCTGCTTCATTCCGTTCGGCCAAAAGAAGCGTTCTTTTTTCTTCTTTAACTTTTTCTTCTTTAACTTTCGCTAATCTTTCTTTCTCCTGAGCATCTGCTCTTTTAAAACTATCTAGTTTCAGACTATCCTTTACCGCAACAATTGCTTGCTGCTTTATCATCGCCTCCTGCTTGGCATTATTTGAACATGCTGATAAGACTATCGCAAATGCCGCTACTGAAAATATCTTTTTCATAACTATAGAATGTTTAGATTAATACATATACACTGTAAAAATGATGCCAAACTCTCTATTTGTCCATTAATGGCGAATTAATGAAAGGTTCATCACGATCATGATCATCGTCCTCACCGTCCGGATTTCCTGAAATCCGGTCATTATCAGTATTCAAATAATTATAAAAAGAGAAATTTTCTGAAGACTGATCCGCATCCAAACCGAGGTTATCCGGCTCTTCATAAGTCCTCTTTTTAGGTCTCTTTTCATTTGCAATTGATCTTATTTTTTCAGGATTCGTCTCTTTGCTCATTTTATCAATTTTAAATCCGACTATACATTAACTTCCTTATACCCTAACAATATACGTTTAAATAGGTTCCAACGGCATTCATCATTAAATATTTAATTCGTTTTTCTTCCTATTTAAAGATTTTGATATTAATATTCTATTCATTATTTTCACATCGAAATATATATATAATAATATGCGTACAACAGGAAAAGTTAAATGGTTTAATTCTGCAAAAGGATTTGGATTTATAACTCCAGAAGATGGAGGAAAAGATATTTTCGTACATTTTTCTGCGATTGCAGGAGATTCATTCAGAGAGTTGAATGAAGGAGACAGCGTAGAATTCGAATTGAATGAAGGAAAAAAAGGTCCTGAAGCATCAAACGTAACAGTTCTTTAGTCTTAATTCATTTCATAAAAGAGGGGTATGTTTAGGCATCACCCCTTTTTTTATTGCAGCCTTTAACCTGGATATACAACAAAATGCCGGAAAGTCCATCCTCGATTCCTCAAAACCATACCATCAGCATCCTTGGTTGCGGATGGTATGGTTTTGAACTTGCCAAACAACTCCTCTCATCAGGTTATCTTGTAAAAGGTTCCAGTACCACAGCAACTAAGCTAACCCTGCTTTCGGAATCTGGAATCCAGCCCTACCTTATAGATTTTCAAGAAGATAAAGCTCATTACGATCCCGATTTCTTTAATACAGATCTGCTGATCATCAACATTCCACCAAAGAGAGTCAGTGGAAAACAAGACTCTTTTTGCAAGAAAATAGAAAGAATTGCCAGTGCAGCACAAAAACAGCAGTTAAAACATATTGTGTTTATCAGCTCCACAGCGGTTTATGGCGATCAAAATCTTGAAATTACAGAGTCTACCCTAACCAATCCGGATACCGCATCTGGAAAAGCCATGCTCGAAGCAGAAAACCTGCTGACCAGCCAAACTGCTTTTACCACCACCATTCTTCGCTTTGCAGGATTAATTGGTCCCGGCCGAAATCCAGGAAGGTTCTTTGCTGGTAAAGACAATATTCCCAACGGACGCGCCCCTGTTAACTTAGTACACCTGCAGGATTGCATAAACTTCAGTATAACCCTGATTAAAAATGCAACATTCGGACCTATATATAATGTCTGCTCACCAGACCATCCGAGCAGACAGGAATTTTATCGCAAAGCCGCTCAGGTATCCGGACTTCCTGTTCCTACGTTTCAGGATGAACTTCTGAAATGGAAGAAGGTATCGACCATACATGTAGCTCCCGGCTTTAACTATACTTACCGGGTTAATAATTTTTCAACATGGATGGATACAGATAAATTATAAAAAATGATAACTTGGCTCCAATAAGGATACCATAGCTATGAAATTGACTATTTGGGGAGCAGCAAGACAGGTAACAGGGAGTATGCACCTGCTGCAATTAGAGGATTATAATATACTGGTCGATTGCGGTCTGGATTATGAAAAAGAAACTTATCAGGAAGAGAACCAGTATTTTCCTTTTGACCCATCCAGCATAGATGTGGTCATCCTGACACATGCACACATTGACCACTCCGGCAATTTACCTACATTAGTCAGAATGGGCTTCGAAGGTCAGGTTCTTTGTACTCCTCCCACAGCAGATCTTACAGAACTACTACTGCTAGATTCTGTCAATATTTTTCTCAGTAAACAGCATAAACCCAAGGGCCGCCGTGGAAGAGGTTCCCATCCCGGACCTCAGCCACTTTATCTCCAAAAGCATGTCATGGATACCGTTGAACGTTTTGTTACGATCGGCTTCCACAGAGATTTTCGCTTAAACGGGAAAGTATCTTTAAAATTCATACCGGTTGGCCATCTCCTGGGTGCAGCTGCGGTCGTACTCACGGTACAGGATCATGGGCTGGAAAAGAAAATCGCTTTTACAGGAGATATTGGCCGGAATAATTATCCGGTACTGGTAAACCCTGAGCCCATTCCTCAGGTAGATTACCTGGTGTCAGAATCCACTTACGGAGGAAAACTACATAGCACGGACGTCAGTCTGGAACAGAAGTTAATCGATACCATCAATGAATCCTGTATCAAATTTCCAGGACGGCTGATCATCCCGGCTTTTAGTATTGGCAGAACTCAATCTCTGGTTTATTCCTTAAACAAAATTTTCAGCCAGGGCCTCCTTCCCTACGTTAAAGTTTTTGTAGATAGCCCGATGGCAGAATTCGCCACTGATATTTACCGCCACCACCATGACCTGGTTAACGATGAAGCAAAAGAATTTTACAAACAAAAAGGAGATGAGTTTGAATTTGAGGCACTTTCTTATGTACACGATAAAAAAGAAAGTTTATCTGTTTCCAATTATCATGAACCGTGTATCATCATCTCCTCTGCCGGAATGCTGGAAGGAGGCAGGATACAAGACCACCTTTATTATAATATTCAGAATTATTATTGTACCATTCTATTCATTGGATATTGTGCAAAAGGAACATTAGGCAACCGCCTCTTGCGTGGTGATCCAATCATCAGGCTCAGAAACCGTGATCTGATGGTTTATGCAAGCATTAAGCAAACTGATCTGTTGAGCGGTCATGGCGATCACAATGATCTGGTTAATATGATAAAACACCAGGACTCCGGACAATTAAAACAGATATTCCTCGTTCATGGTGAAGAGAAGAATACAAATAGCCTGGCTGAAGCACTTATTGATATTGGCTATAAAGTCAGTATTCCGGAAAAGGGAGAAGTGTTTGAATTGTAAACCTGAGCTAGCTCTTCCAATGTTCAATTCTTTCTAAAACCAGGAATTGTAGCAAATACTATACATAAAAATGCCGCATTTATCAAAAAAGATATATTTTATAAATATTCTGGAACATCTATTAACATACTGATTATTAGTTAATTCTGATTTATTTTCCATCAACAATAGCTTTGGCAAGGTTATTACAAGGAGGTTAGCAGTTCAGTAGAGTAACTGGATGCACATATATCTAATTGAAAAGAAAATGAAATCTAACATTACAAAAGCCGCAATGGTAGTTGCCCTATTGGGAGTATCATCGCAATTATTCGCTCAAGATACGGCGCCTGAAACTACAGGACGCTTTGGGAAAAAAGAATTCCGTACCTGGTCAATTGGTGGACATGCTGGTGTATTAAGCACCAATACCATCTTCAATGGCAATAGCCGTGATTTTAAAACTGCAAATGAATCTTTAGGATATGGCGGTTATATCAAAAAACAAATTCTACCTGCTCTAGGTTTACAAGCAGATTTCTTAGCTGGTAAAGTAAAAGGTTCAAGAGGACTTGCTGGAATTAATCCATTAACCAATGAAGCTATTTACAGCAATGATAAAAGCTTTGAAACAAGACTTGAATGGTCAGCAGCCTTAACTGCAGTTTATAACCTGGCTAATATCAGCATCAACAGAGAAAATGCAGTATTGATTCCTTACGTAAAAGCTGGTGCTGGTTATATGTCATCAGGTGCTGATGTAACTACTGCCGGTGTTGTTGACAAACAATCTTACAGAGAAGGATATTTCATCCCGGTAGGTGCTGGTTTTAAATTGGGTATTGCAAAAGGTATCAATTTAGACTTCGGTTACGATGTTAACTTTGTTAAAACCGGTAAATTTGACGGTATGAACACTGCAAGATTCGATAAATTCTCTTATGGACATGCAGGTTTAGAATTTGCTTTGGGTAGCAAATCAAAACCACAGTTACAAAACTACAGCTCATTGGCTAACTTACGTAACGAAAGTGCAGAAGAAAGTGCTGATTTAAGAAGAGCCTTATCTACAGCAGAGCAAAATGCTAAAAGAGATAAAGAAGCAATGGAAGCTAAATATGCACAGGAAATGGGTGATGACGATGGTGATGGTGTAGCTAACAAATTTGATAAATGTCCAGGTACTCCTTCAGGAACCGTAGTTGATGGTGCCGGATGTACATTAAAAGCTGCTCCAGCTGTAATCAGAGAAAAAATTATCGTAACAGAAGCTGACAAAAAAGTAGTTAACGAAGCGATCAGAGATTTAGAGTTTGACTTAGGAAAAGCAACTATCCGTTCGAAATCTTATCCTACATTAAACCGTGTTGCTGCTCTTCTGGTAGAGAAAAATTTCAGCTTAAAATTAGCTGGTCACACAGATAACACAGGTTCAATGGCTTTAAACTTACGTTTGTCGAAAGACAGAGCTGAAGCAATCAAAGCTTATTTAGTATCACAAGGTGCAAATGCTTCCCGTATCGAAGCTACAGGTTACGGACCTAACCAACCAATAGCAACTAATAAAACTGCTGCTGGTCGTCAGAAAAACCGTAGAGTTGAATTTAGTTTGTTCTAGTTTAATCAATTAATAAGGAAAGGCCGGCAAGAAATTGCTGGCTTTTTTTTGTCTTGTCCTCCTTCAACTATAAAGAATCAGGTTCGCGCTCCGGCAGGTCAATTCCTTTGACATCCATTGCATTTCCTCCCTTAAGCAGAGAAATGCTCAGTAGCATCGTTTCGGAATCTACCTGATCAATAGCATTACAGACGCTGTACTCTTCCACTACATAATTTGCTTTAAGGCGAAATTCATTTGTCGCAAGCACCTGTAAACTCCTCTCTTCGAAGACCACCTTTCTCACCTTCTCCCTGGAATGGTAGCCCTGAAGCATCAGCTCAACCTGCGCTGCAGCTACATTTAAAATGTTTAATATTGCTGAATGAGCATCATTTTGCCATAGGGATTTATTTTCAGCAGTAACAGGAAGAGTAACAGAATATTGCATAGGATATCTTGTTTAGGACTCAAGATACAAAAAAGACCTGGACAAGTATTGTCCAGGTCTTTTAAGGTGATAAAGCCGCTAAGAATTACTTTGGTTCTTCTATAGCCGCTTTCTCTTTAGGAACGAATATCAGCGAAGCAATTACCGATAAAATCAATACCCCTCCTACTATTGATAAAGAAAGTGGAGAAGAGATATGATAAATCGGTGCAATCACCATTTTTACCCCTATAAATGCCAGGATAATTGCCAAGCCATATTTCAATAAGCTGAACATATGAATGAAATTAGCCAGAAGAAAATATAAAGCCCTTAAGCCCAATATGGCAAAAATATTAGAAGTATATAAAATCAACGGATCATCCGGAGCAATCGCAAAAATCGCAGGGATGGAATCTACCGCAAAAAGTAAATCAGTAAATTCAATCACAGCCACGACAACCAATAAGGGAGTAGCCAACTTTACACCGTTCTCCACGGTAAAGAACTTAGCACCATCAAACTCTTTACTTACTTTAAAGAATTTATAAACCAGACGTGCACCTGCACTCTTGCTAAAATCCTTCTCCTCGTCACCGTCGTCGTCTGCAACCCATGATTTGATCCCTGCATAAATCAGGAACAGACCAAAAATCAACAACACGATGTTAATTTTAACCAGGTGGCCCAATATGGTCATTTCCGGAAGGTAAGTCAGGTTAATCAATCCTACACCGGCAAAAATGAAAATTGCACGGAACAACAAAGCACCAATAATACCCCAGAAAAGCACTTTATGGTGCAACTCTTTGGGAACTTTAAAAAATCCAAAAACCAGAATAAACACAAAGAGGTTATCTACAGATAAGGCTTTTTCAATCCAATAAGCGGATTGAAACTGTGTGAACTTCTCAAATCCGGAGGTGATGTAAATAACCCCACTGAAAATCATGGATAAACTGATCCATACGATAGACCAAATAGCTGCTTCTTTACTTGATACTGCGTGAACCTTCTTATTAAAAACGCCCAGATCCAGTAGCAGCATCACAAGGACCAGCACTGCGAACCCGATGATCACACCGGGATGATTGATTAAATTATTATCCATTTTTTACTTTATAGTTTTTATTAATTGTGATAATTGCCTTAAAAATGCTAAAAAAGATCGGTTTTAAGCATCGCTTTTAAAATATTTGCCTGCACATCAAAGTTATTCAGATGATCAAGGAAATTGATATCTGATATCTTCAGGTAGTTTTCTTCTAAAAGAGCGATAATTTCTTTTGGAATATAGGATTTAAGTGCCGCAGCACTACTCTCCAGCTTGTCATTTTTATAAGAAAGCTCCTGAATAATCTTCTCTTTTTCAGACAGGTTTGTAGACCAGTCTACTTCTTTAAGTATATCCAGATCGCAGAACAGAAACAAGTTTCTACTTGGAAAAAACAGAAAATGACGATCTAAATCTATAAACTTATAAACCTCAATAATCAACTGTCCCGACTTTAACCCATAAAAAAATTCCGTTTTAAAATCCTGTTTACACAACATACCCATCAGTTTTTTCTGAATACTGGCACTTACATCCACATACATTTCCTTAGGATCATAGTCGATCAGCTGACTCAGCTGATCCGGACTAATATTATAAAAGAAATCTTTAGCATACCTGGAGCTGAAAGAGTTGATGTTTTTTGAAAATGGGAATTCCGTACTGAGTTCTGACAATACCTGGAACAATTTTCTTAAGGATAAGTTGATCTTTAAGGCCTGCTTCTGTTTATCCAGATTAAAGTTCTTGTCCGTATATACAGAACTGTTCATCCGCTCCATCAATTCTTCATTTAGATGAATTTCATCGTATAGCAGACTCACATTCTTTTCATTATTTTTCTTAATCTTTCGGAGAAGTTCGATAACACTTGAGGTAAACTGAACGTGAAAAAGTTCCAGTTTATCAATATCCAGATCCTCATTCTGCTCAAACAACTGGTGAATAACCTGACTGCGCAGATATATTTTATATACGGACTCCTCCTCAAAAAACACAGAGAGCAGCTGTAAACGGCTGATCTCTGTACGGGATTCCTTTAAAATATAAACACGGCGTTCATCCATTGATTAATTTTAATTAACGCGGGTAACGTTTTTCTTCAGTTCTGCTTCCAGGGTTTTTAATTCCCCATCCAGCACCCTTCTGCTTTGGTTACCTTCTTCATGAATTTTCTTCACCTCATTTAAGGTTTCGATCAACGAATTGGTCGTCATCTTCAAGGTTTCAAGAGACACCACAGTTTTCTCATTTTCTTTCGCCACATCGATGCTGTTTTGTTTCAGCATTTCTGCATTTTTCTGTAAAATGGTATTTGTGGTATCGGATATTTTTTTCTGCATCTCCACATTGGCCTTTTGCCGTTGCAGCGCCACCGCAATCGTCAACTGATTTTTCCATACCGGAATTGTGGTCGATACAATTGATTGTGCTTTTTCTGCGATGGAAGTATTGTTGTTCTGTACCACCCTGATCTGTGCCAGCGACTGCAACATGATAAAGCGTACAATTTTCATGTCCGCCAGTCTCTTATCCAATCTACTCAGGAAGTCCCTTAAATCAGCAATTTCATAATCCTGATAATCCGCAGGTCTTCCCTCCATCTCCGCCAGCTTAACACTCAGTTCATTGTATTTAAGCTGTCCTGAGATGATCAGTTCTTCCATCTGATGGATGTACCCTACATTGCTGTCGAACATCGTCTGAAGCGAGCTATTATCTTTAATAGAGTTTAAACGTCCAGCTTTGATTTTATTAGTGATTTTATCAATATTATTCACCACCACATCATATTTCTGGAAGAGTTTTTTAACATCTACCACCAGATTTTTCAGGAAGGGGATCTTTGAAATAAAAGACTTAAAGCCACCTTGTTCCAACTCAGAGACATCAATATAATTCAGCTCAGTCAGCAATTCGTTGATTAATCCACCAACTTCACCGCTATTATAGGTACGTACAGAAGACAAAAACTCATTACTGTACTTCTCCATAGAATTCTGTGCCTCTACCCCATAATTCAGGATAGAGTTCACGTCTGAAGGTTCCAATGATTTATTGAGCTCATTGTATTTTCTGGTTTCCTCAGGAGTAATGGTAGTCAGATCAACATTTCCGTCCTTATCCAGTTTTACAGGAGTAAGGTTTTGGGTATTACTTGGGTTTGTTTCCATAATTTAATAAAATGATCATCAACCTTTAGAGCTTATAAATAGCTTTGTGTTACGGTATTTACCGTTTCTTCTAATTTTTTGTCTTTTGTAGGTTCTCCGATTGCGTTGAATTTCCATTCTCCGTTTTTCTTATAGAACACCCCCATAACCATGGAAACATGGCCGGCAAATCCTGAACCGTTTGCAATGTCATAAGTGGCAAACACTTCGTTTACTCTTTTTGGTGTTCCTTCATAAATACGAATCGAGGCAAAAGGAATTGTTCCAAAATCATGACCTCTAAAACTGTTCAATACAAAAGCCACATAATTGACTGCCGGATTAAGTTGGGAAAAATCAAGCGTAATCACTTCATTATCTAATCCATCATCCCCTCCCATATCACCGGTTAAATCATCACCGCTATGTTTCACGGCACCATCTTTGGATTTTAAGCTACCGAAGTAAACTACGTCCACGAGTTGTTTGTTCTCATTAAATAAAGCACAGCTGGCATCTAAATCCACTGCTTCTTTACTTTTGCCGAAGCCAAACATGCCTTTTTTCTCGATGGCACCCCAGTTGATACCTACGCAAATATTTTGAAGTTTACTTCCATTACTTTTTTCAAGACTAATACGTTGTCCTTTTTGAAGATTGATTGCCATAATTTCTTATTGATATTTGTTTAAATAATCCTGTAAACCGCCTTTCATACCCATTCCTACTGCTTCGAATTTCCATTTTCCTTCACGCTTGTAAATTCTTCCAAACTCCACAGCCGTTTCAATGGAAAAGTCTTCTTCCAATTCATACTTTAAGATCACTTCATTGCTTGAAGCATCGAAAATACGGACAAAAGAATTTCTTACCTGCCCAAAATTTTGCCTTCTACTGTCTGCATCATGAATCGTTACCACTATACAGATCTCAGCTACTTTTGAATCAATAGTGGTCAGATCAATTTTAATTTGCTCATCATCACCATCTCCGGCTCCTGTCAGGTTATCTCCTGTATGTTCTACGGCCCCATCAGGTGATTTCAGGTTATTGTAAAATACCAGGTGTTGATCCGACACTAACTTTTTCTGATCGTCTAATATAAAAATGGAAGCATCTAAATCAAATGCGGTACCTGTAGTAGAGCTGTTGGTATCCCAGCCTAGCCCAATGGTAAATTTAGGGGCATCAATGTTCTCTCTTTGCCCTTTTTGCAAGTTAATCGCCATATTAAATCAATTTATAATTGTTACTATATATATAGTTCTTTAAATAATTCAGGTTTTCCGAATAGGATTCTATCGTATGGTAGCTGTTGCCTAATGACAAATCATAAAGATTATTGATAAAATCTCCACTTTGACGCTCCAAAAAGATAGAAAAACTATTAAAATCGCAATTTAGGATATATTTAACAATCCGCGTATTTATACAGAAATTTCCTCCTTTAATGATTTCCTCCAGATGGAAAATTGACTTCACCTGGTGGTAGTTTAAATGATTTTCTACGTTGGGATGAATGTCTTTATTCATTAGCTCTGCATAATAGAGCATGTGAATGTCATTTTTCAATCCATATTCTTTGACCATTTTCAAGATCATCCGTTCATGACTGCCGGTAATTTTTATGTCGTCCAGAAAAAGCAGTGTTTTACCTTCCAAAAAATCCTTATCGATATGAAAAGAGTCGTTTCCGATCAGGTTCATCCGGTCTTCCGCACTAAGTGCACCATAATCTTCCTTATAGGTAATGGTACGATGAACTTTAGCTTCCTGAACAACCAGGCCACCATGTTCCACCAACCAGCGGTTCAGCTGAGAAACGAAATAGTTTTTCATTGCAAAAGTTGCCGTTGGAATGAAGCAATAAGGACTGGAAATAACCACAATCTGCCCGGTAATGAAATTTTCCGTCAGATAATATCGGATAAATCCATCTGCAAGGTCTTTTCCAAAGGATCTGGCCACTTGTTCATCACCGAATTTAAACCGGCTATAATCGTTGGGCTCAAACCCGAAATTATCCGTGTTGTGGATTTTATGTAAAGAATAGGTGTATGGTATCATGAAAGTAGGTGTGAAATAGATAGATGATTTGAGTTGATGAGCAAGCTGTTAATGCCAATAGCTTCAGCCCCTTTGATATCCGCAATAGGATTATCACCGATATGGATAATTTCTTTTAATTCTATTTGCGGATGTTTCTTTTGATCAATGGTGTCCAGCATCAATTGAAAAAATTCTCGGTTTGGCTTGGACAAACGAAATTCATCCGAATACAACTGAAAATCTAACAGGCCATCCAATTTCAAATGTTTTAATACTTTTCTTAATGTTTTTCCCTTTATAAATCCGGTATTGCTTAAAATACTAATTGTACTTAAATCAGATTCCCTTAACTGACCTAACACGTCAATACATTCAGAACAATATAACAGGGGCATATGTTTTAATAATAATTCCTCCATCTCCAGATATAATCCTTCCACATCTATATCCTGAAAGGCGGTAGAGTAATCATTAATAATGCTAATCACCATCAGGTACATCTCATCAGCATCGATATTCTTTCCAGTTTTTTCATTGATGGCATTCACCATCAGGTCGACCTGCCGGAAGATCAGTGCCACTTCTTCTATCGTTTTTTTTGTGGTATTAAAATGAGTTTGAAAGTATTTTGTCCTTTCCATCTTAAAGGCTGGATCTGATTTGATTAAGGTTAACCAAAGATCAAAGGAATAGTGTTTATAAAAAGGCATCTTAAAGTGATATTTTCCAGTCTGATTTAATTAGGACCATAATGTTACAAATTTTGGATTGTAGTTCGAAATTAAATTTACCAAGCTGAGAATAAACACAGTTTTGCACCGCTCCCTCATCAGCAATTTTTATTTCACTTTATCCAGTGGGTTTCTGCGGGTTGAGCTGGAAGTTTTATACTTGCTCGGTGTCAGTCCGGTTAAAGATTTAAATTGAGCAGACAAATGTGCACTACTGCTGTACCCCATTTTATAAGCAATCTCGTTCAGATTCAATTCGCCGTATTCAAGAAGCTCCTTTACCTTTTCTATTTTCTGTTGAATGATATATTTTTCAATCGTAATGCCTTCCACATCCGAAAATAAACGACTTAAATAGGCATAATCCTTATCAAGACGATCCGCGATTAAGTACATCAGACTTTGGTTAATCTCATTAAGATCTGAATAATGAACCAGTTCAATCACTTTGTTCTTAATCTGTTCTACCAACTGATCCTTTTCTTTATCGATTAATTCGAAACCAAGAATCTGAAAAGAAGAAGCGATATCCTGCAATTGATAAGCATCAGGATCAGGGGCAACCTCCACTTTTCCAAGACTGATTTCCCCTACTTCAAAATTAAGGTTTTCCAATTGCTGACGCACAATCATCACGCAACGGTCGCAAACCATATTCTTTACATATAACGTCATATCCGGATTATTTACCCCTAAAATTAAAGATTTAAACGCAAAAATAAGACCTTTTACTTTCGCAAGGTTTACATAATCCTGCGTAAAAGTTATATAATTAGGAGAATGTTGATTTCATGTTATCTTTTTACATTACAAACAGATTTTAGCGCAGCCCTAAGTACAATGAGTATATTTGCGGGATCAGATGACAAAGCAAAAATACTTCCTACTGATTCTTTTATTAGGATCCTTAACCGCCCTTGGCCCCTTTTCTATTGACATGTACCTCCCTGGATTTCCCGCAATAGCGAAAGATCTGAATACTACTGTACTCAAAGTATCTCTGTCATTATCCAGCTTCTTTATAGGCATTTCGGCCGGACAACTCTTGTATGGTCCATTATTAGATCGCTTTGGAAGAAAAAAACCTTTATACATCGGGCTCAGTGCCTATATTCTCGCTTCAGCAGGATGTGTATTTGCCACTAGCCTGGATGCGCTGATTGTACTGCGTTTTATGCAGGCCATAGGAAGCTGTGCTGCTGCAGTAGCTTCTATTGCCATGGTGAGAGACTTATTTCCGGTACATGAAAATGCAAAAGTTTTTGCCCTGCTGATGCTCGTGGTAGGTGTCTCTCCAATGGTAGCCCCTACAATCGGAGGTTACGTTACCGTAGCTCTGGGATGGCATGCCGTGTTTATTATTTTAATGGCTCTTGGTCTTTTAAACCTTATCGCCAGCTGGCTTTGGTTGCCTGATAGTTATCAACCAGACACCAGCCTTTCCCTAAAACCTGTTCCAATCATTAAAAACTTTCTTTCGGTTGTAAAGGAGCCCCAATTTTATACTTATGCATTTACAGGTGCACTGGCCTTTTCCGGACTATTCGCTTATATCTCCGGTTCTCCTCTGATCTTTATCGATATCTTCAAAGTCTCTGAAGAAGGTTACGGATGGATATTCGCTTTGTTATCTGTAGGTTTAATAGGCTCCAGCCAGGTCAACACCTTAATGCTTAGGAGATACAAAAGTGAGCAGTTGATCTTTTCGGCATTAATCTGTCAACTATTTATCGTGTCTTTATTCCTTATTGGCAGCATCAATCATTGGTTTGGGCTAATAGAAACCGTTGTATTGCTCTTTATCTTTTTATGTTGCCTTGGCTTTACCAATCCGAATACCTCCGCATTATCGCTTGCTCCTTTTTCAAGAAATGCAGGAAGTGCCTCAGCTCTAATGGGGTCGGTACAAATGGGGCTCGGTGCATTGGCTTCATTTGGGGTCAGCATGTTTGAAGTGAAATCCGCTGTACCGATGGTTTCCATTATGACTGGTACTACCATTACTGCTTTAATTATTTTAACATTGGGCAGAAGAAATATCAAAGTTCAGGCAACTGCAGAAAAACGCCCTAATTACCATGATTTAGAATAAGTTGCTCAAATCGGCTAAAGTCTTTATTCAACCGAAGCAGCAATTGTTGTTTTACTGATGGCTCCTTTATAAAAGAATAGTTGATGCTGTTATAAACCATCTTTTTAATATCCTCATAGGTAAACTGAGGATACCGGTTGGCCAGAAGTACGTACTGTTCTGTTAAATTAGTTCTGAGAACCCCTGCATCATCTGAACTGATGACAATAGGCACATTAAACTCTTTATACAAAGTAATAGGGTGACGGTCGCCTTTTACTTTTAGAATAAATTCATTACTGGACAAGTTGACCTCAATGGCGACTCCCTTCTCTCTCATATACCTCATCAAATCATAACTACCTGTTTCATAAGGCATATCAACCCCATGCCCAATACGGGAAGCTCCGGCATCCCGTACTGCGGCATTAATATGCCAAGTTAACTCTTCAGGCTTAACAAGACCTAAACTGAGCTCACCGGCATGCATAGAATACTTTACCTGAGGATACTTTTTATGGCAGTATTTGAACATCTGCATATGTAACCAGTAATCCCGCATAGCCACATCGTTATTTTCCGGTGCCAGGATATTTACACCAACAATTAATGGATTCTTACTGGCAGCATCAAAAGCAATCAACAGCCTTTTGAATACATCACTGGCTTCAAGAATTCTAACTGTATACGTTTGATACCGCATCACAAACGATTCGTCATCCATCTTTAAGGAATGATGCAGTTTATTAACCGTGTGCTCACTGAAGTTATCTGCACAGGAAATCACCCCCTTTTTTAAAAGTTCCTGATAAAGCGTATCTAATAATAACTGGCATTTCTGCTCCTCATTTTGCTTTTGGAGTACCTGAAACCGTGGGTTGAACCGAATACTCAAATCTCCGGTTTTACCACAGCTAGCTGAGGCAAGCATGGTTTCTATATAACTTACATTCTCCTTAACTGCACGCTTTTTGATTTCCAGTAATCCGGAATCAATATTATTTTCACTTGCCACATTAAAGTGATTAAAAGATTCAAAAAATTGCCTGTCGGAAGGAAAGCTGACACCATTATAATCTTTAACAGACCACTTTTGTAATAACCTGGCCTTATAATCCTCCAGCTGCCCCTCTTTTTTTATCGTACTTAGTTTTGCCCATTCCTGATCTTCAGAAAGGAGGTTATCCCTGACTTCCAATGTTGCTCTATGTACAAAGTAATCCTTCGTGATTACATAATCAACAAAGCTCTCTGCATAGACAGAACCGCTATAATGATGATGAAGGTCTCCCCCTTTAGGCATTTGAGAAAAAAAGGCAGTCAGCTTCGCGGGATTATTCCTGATTTTTTCCAGATAAGCATGAATCGTTTGAGCATTGGTATGAAAGAAAAGAAAGGTAAAAAATAGAGTCAGGTACTTTTTCATTAACATAGTTTAGAAAGGACTGCATGGCCTTTCCACAATATTAAGAAAATTTATCTTCTGCCGTAGGGGTAAACCCTTATCTCGTTGTCTCAATTTAAAATAAGACAGAGATGAACATATTCTACAACAGAAAAACACAGGACGATCGGAGATTCAAAACTTTTACCCCTATTTTGAAAGCATTCGGTTTAGCCGGACTTTTAATCTCAGGGTTAAGTGGTTTTAGTCAGCAGACTAATCCGGGCAAAATACACATTGGTTTGGTTTATCCATTGAGTACCAACGGAACCCATGCACCATTAGATACCAACAAACTTTCTTTTCACCTTATTGCAGGGGTTTCTTCTGTGGAACGAGGCTTTAGTTTTGCCGGGCTCTCCAACATCATCCGTAACGAGGCAAAAGGAACCCAGTTTGCTGCTTTTTCCAACCATATTGGTAAAAAAGCAGATGGCTTACTGATAGCCGGATTTCTAAATACCTATGGAGAAGGTCAGGGTGCACAGCTTGCAGGCTTCGGAAACTTTTCCCGTGGAAATGTAAAAGGGGCTCAATTAGCCGGATTTGGCAATATCGCCAAAGAAGTAAATGGAGCTCAGCTTGCTGGCTTCTTCAATATCTCCACCTCAGTTAAAGGGCCCCAACTTGCAGGTTTTATGAACCTTAGCAAAAAAAATGTGGCCTGTACACAGTTTGCTGGATTTATCAATAAAGCTGCAAATGTAAATGGTTCTCAGTTTGCCGGATTCATCAATATCGCTAAAAAAGTGAAAGGCATTCAGGGAGCGGGATTTATCAATATTGCCGATAGCAGTGACTATCCGATCGGAATCATTAACCTGATAAAAAAGGGAGAAAAGGCAATCAGTATTACAACAGATGAAACATCGAGTACAATGCTCTCTTTCAGATCGGGAGGCAAAGTGCTTTACGGTATCATTGGTATTGGTTACAATTTCAAAAATAAAGATGAAGTATATGCCATGGAGATTGGATTTGGTGCCCACTGGTTTCAAAGTTCTTCCTTCCGCTTAAATACGGAACTGACTGGAATGTCGGTGGAAAGCTTCAAAAGAGGAGAATATTTTAAATCATCTTTCAAAGTCTTGCCAGCTTTAAGAATTGGAAAACATATGGAACTCTTTGGCGGACCATCATTTAATTTCCTAAGCACCAACACCATTGAAGGTAAAACCTTACACAAAAAATTCATCCACAGCTGGGAAAACAAATGGGGAGATCACCTTCAGGCCCTATATATAGGTTATGGCGGAGGAATTCAATTTAACTTTTAAACAAATAAAACCATGAAAAATATCGTTGCCTGCATGATTATCGGTCTTTTCCTGACCTCATGCTCCAAAGACAGACTGACCGCCAATGGCGATATCATTACAGAAACAAGAACTCCGGGAAATTTTAGCGGTGTTAACCTCAGCGGATCCAAACATATTCACGTCGTCTATGGAGAAACCTTTAAAGTGGATTTGAAAGGTTCCAGAAATCTGATCCCCTATTTTAGAACCGAAATCATCGGGGATAACCTCCATCTCGATTATAAAAAGGTGAATGTGAAGGAAGATGACCTCGAAGTTACCGTTACCCTGCCAGCCATTAGAAATGTTTCCCTGAGCGGCAGTGGCAAAGTGCGGATCTCGGGTTCTTTTCCCCTGGTTGATAAATGGAAAGGTTCTATCAGTGGTTCCGGGGAAATTATTACTCAGTCTGTCTTCGAAGTAAAAGATCTGCTACTTAATATTTCCGGTTCTGGAAACGCAAATCTGGAAAAAATTGTGGCCAGAGAAGCTGATGTAGACATTTCAGGCAGCGGTGATGCCAGGATTAATGCCTCAGAAGAATTAAAGGCCCGAATCAGCGGATCCGGAAAGCTTTACTATACCGGGAACCCAGAGATAGATTCCAGGATCAGCGGGTCTGGAAAAATTATCAAATTTTAATATAAAAACCATGGCAACAAATACTATGATCTGGCAGGACTTCATTTCTATATTTGGAGCGCAGCGCATCAATATATCAGACAGTTATCAAATCCAGGAAAAGGCACCTAATATTGTTGCCTATGCCCTACCTGCAGTTTTTCTTCTGACCATCATTGAGTTTATGGTTTCCTATTTCGGAGAACATAAAAGCTATGAAAGAAAAGAAACCATAGGTTCATTACTCGTTGGATTAGGAAATCTGGTTGTGAATATCTTAATGAAGGCTATATTGATCTATGCCGCAATCTGGATCTATAACCTGTTGCCGTGGAGAATGGAAATGAGCTGGTGGACCTTAATCCCATGCTTTATTCTGTATGATTGCTGCAGTTACTGGTCTCACCGCATCTCCCATTTCAACCGCTTTTTTTGGGCAACTCATGTCGTTCATCATTCAGCGGCGCACTATAACCTCACAGTAGCTTTCAGACAAAGTTGGGTACAGCATTTCAAAACTGTATTCTTTATTCCTGTGGCCATGTTAGGTTTTCATCCGGTGATCTTTTTGGTGGCCAGCCAGTTAAGCACACTTTACCAGTTCTGGGTACACACCGAATCGATTGGAAAGCTACACCCATTTATAGAAAAATACTTTGGTACTCCTTCTAATCACAGAGTACATCACGGTAGTCAGGAAAAGTATCTGAACAAAAATTTTGGTGCCACTTTCATGATCTGGGATCATCTTTTCAATAGCTTTCAGTATGAAGAAGAACAACCTATATATGGCCTAACGACTCCTTTGACAAACAAAACCAATCCATTTATACTGAACTTTCATGAATATCGGGATATGGTAGAAGATATTAAAAAAAGTGATGGAGTCCGGGAATGTCTGTTTTTCATTTTCGCCAGCCCATGCAAAATTTACCGCCATAAGCTGCAAAAAGATCAGCAGACTGATCCAGAAAAAAAACATAAAAATCATACAAAAACAACCGCTTTAATCTTGATGATTATGCTATTATTAAACCAGATGCTGAGTGCTCAACCTTTACCGGTACATGCGGAACTGCCTACTCCTACCGGAAAAAATCTGTTGTTCTTTCTGCAAAGAACTCCAGATGCAAATACAGTCATATACGAACTGAACTTCAAAGGGGAAGCGCTCGATCCAGAAGCACCGGTTAAGGGATCCTGGATCAGGTATGAAGAGGATGGAAAGACCAAGGAGCTAACCCCTATTGAGAAAAAATTCGCTTATGGAGTAAAATGTAAAGACTTGGGAAATGATCAGTTTGAGATCCGCCTGATGGCTTATAAAAAAATGCCAATGTACCTGATGAAATCTCCACTGGATCATAAATATCATATCTACATCAAAGAAGAAGGAAAACATTTTCTATTAAAAAGGGTGTTTGTAAAGGTAAATGGGGGGTCCTTCTGGTTTCCAAAAGTAGCTTACATCGACCTGATTACAGCCAATTCGGAAACAGGAAGGGAAATCTTAAAAAGAATTAACATTTAAGATAAACAAATAAACCCAGGGATAGAAAAAGCGAAGGAAACTAATATATTTGAAGAAGAATTAAACAAGTGAAATTAACCGATCCAGTTTCCGACACTGTCGTACATGATTATAATGATGAGGCTTTTGAACAATTGTTCAAACTGCATTATAAGGCTTTGCACATTTATGCCAATGTGATACTCAAGGACGAGGATCTTGCAGAAGAAATCGTTCAGGGCATGTTTCTAAAATTTTGGGAGAAAAGAACATTATTAAACATACAATCTTCTATTAAAGCTTATTTCTATAAATGCGTTTATAATGATTGCTTAAATTACCTGAAACATGAAAAAATTAAAATCAAACATCAGGAATTTACTTACCACACCATGGATACACATCACGAATCCGCATCGGCTAAAGTAGAACTTACTGAATTGGAAATCCAAGTGAGGACAGCATTAAATGAGCTGCCGGAACAATGCAGGACAATATTTCAAATGAGCAGATTTGAAGAACTTAAATATCGCGAAATCGCGGAACAGCTGGGGATATCCAGCAAAACAGTAGAAAACCAAATAGGAAAAGCGCTGAGAATACTGAGGTTAAAACTCGCTGATTTTTTAACCCTAATCCTATTGGGACTGATGTACTATAAAGATTTTTTGAATTAAGCAATGACAGCAATGACTGATGAACTATTGATAAAGTTTCTATTGAAAGAAACGAGTGAGGAAGAAAATATGACCGTTCAGGAATGGCTCGCTGCTGATCCTGCAAATATTTCCCGTTTCATCCAGTTTGAGAAAATCTGGGAAGCCAGCAAAAGCCTGGCCCCTGAAAGCAAAATTGATGAAGAACAGGCATGGAATACTTTCAAAGAGAAAACTAAACAACTAAAAAAGAAAGAAGAAGCTGTTATCGTACCCTTAAAGAAAAGTTATAGCTGGTTAAAAATTGCCGCGGCATTTGTGCTCGCCATAGGCGCCTGGGCCATTTACCAATTTATGGTACCAGTAGCGTATACCGCGCTGACAGCCAGCAACAAAGTATTGACCAGCACACTACCGGATGGAACTGAGCTTACCCTGAATAAAAAATCGCAGCTCAGTTATGCCCGCAACTTCAAAAATAACCGAAGTGTGCGTCTGGATTCAGGAGATGTTTTTTTTAATGTAGCTCACGATAAATCGCATCCTTTTGTGATTGAAATAGATGAAGTGTCTGTTGAGGTTGTTGGCACTTCCTTCAATATAAAACATCTGAATAACCAGACTGAAGTAATTGTAGAAACCGGAATAGTAAAAGTCAGATTAGATGGAGAAGAACTACAGCTTGTTAAAGGAGAAAAGGTATTCATCAGCGACCTCAGTAAGAAACTGACTAAAGAGCGAAATCAGGACCAGTCTTACAACTACTACCGCAGCGGGATTTTTGAATTCAGCGGGATGCCGCTATGGAAAGTTGCTGATTTACTGAACGAGGCTTATGAGGTAAAGATCAATGTCGATCCAGCCGCCAAGGAACATAAGCTATACACGACCTTAAAATTATCCAACTCACTTGAGCACAACCTTACAGTTATCTGTGATGCCTTGGATTTAACCCATTCACGTAACCAACAGGAAATTTTGTTGTCTAAGAAAAAGTGATGAAGACCAGAATGATTATTTTTTTTCTCGTTTTATCGGGATCTGCCCTTGCCCAGACAACTACCGGCACTTATCAGCACAACCTTTCCAAAAGAGTGAGCTTTTACATCAGACAGGAAAGGGTAAGTCAGGTCCTGAGCAAAATGAGTAAAGCGGGAGATTTCTACTTTGCCTATAACGGCACTTTATTTTCCCAGGACAGTCTGGTAAACCTAAATGTAAGAAATGCACCGGTCAGAGATGTTCTGGACCAGATGTTTAACGGAAAGGTGGATTATAAGGAAAATGCAGAATACATCATTCTCCGCTATGCAGTAAACCACCTGACCATCGAACCTGAAAATATCACCACCGCTGAGAATCTGTATATGATCAGCGGTTATGTTGTGGATACCCAAACCGGAAAAAAAGTTACACAGGCCAGTGTTTATGAAAAAAGATTATTACAGTCTACACTAACAGACAACGATGGCTATTTCAGATTGCGTTTTAAGGGCGATCATAAAGAGGTCATCCTCAACGCCAGTAAAGAAACTTACCGGGATACAGCCTTGGTTTTTCTTGCCGATATCACCATCAAACCTGAATCTTATGATGATCCGGACAGAGAAAAGGGAACTATGTTTTCGAATGCAATTGAAGATCTGGGCATCGGTCGTTTCTTTATCTCCTCTGCACAAAGGATACAGAATTTAAACATTCCTAACTTCTTCGCCAATACCCCTTTTCAGGCCTCCCTTACACCTGGACTAAGTTCTCATGGAATGATGAGTTCCAGGGTCATCAATAAAGTATCTTTAAACGTGATTGGCGGATATACCGCGGGAGTAGATGGAGTGGAGTTTGCCGGTGCATTTAACCTGACCAAGGGAAACGTAAAAAAGGCACAGGTAGCTGGAATTTTCAATACGGTTGGCGGTGATGTAGACGGAACTCAGTTCGCCGGACTACATAATGATGTAAGGGGACAACTAAAAGGAGCACAGGCTGCAGGCTTGCTCAATATTGTAAAAGGAGATGTAAATGGAGTGCAATTTGCCGGAATGGCCAATATTGTGAGTGGAAATATGAAGGGATTTCAGGCAGCTGGGTTGACAAACATTGTGGGTGCTGAAACAAAGGGCGTTCAAATTGCAGGTCTTGGTAATGTAAATTCACGTAATTCAGTGGGAATAGCAATTGCAGGATTGGCTAACATTACTTCCAAAACCTCTTCCGGTTTGCAATTGGCCGGACTCTTCAACGCTACAAAGAAGAACACGGGTTTTCAAATCGCGCTGGTTAATCTTGCAGATTCTTCTTCGGGAACAAGCCTTGGTCTGCTTAATTTTATCGGAGATGGTTACCATAAAATCAGCATATCTGCGAATGAACAGATCAATACAAATATTGCCCTAAAAACTGGAAATGCAAAGCTTTACAGCATTATTTTAGCGGGATACAATTTCTCTGACACCGCAAAACTGGCTACACTGGGCATTGGTTTCGGCCACGATTTCATTTTCAACAAACGTTTATCTCTTGCACCGGAACTCTTGTTTCAATACCTGTATCCTGGCAATTGGGACTATTCAAATTCATTAACAAAATTCCAATTGAATCTTCAGATCCAGGTCTTTAAGGGCTTTACGATATTTGGAGGTCCATCCTACTCTTATTACAATAGCGATGCCCCTGCCGGGTCGAGCGCTAAGAATTACAAGCAACAGATTGTGCCACGAAAACACCATAATTTCAGCGGAAATAATAAAGGATGGCATGGCTGGAATGTCGGGATTACCATTATGTGACCTGATTAACTCAGCAGTTGTAACAGTTCTTTCAAACCTTCGGTTGCTGTTTTTTCAATTCGGACTATTCTACTGCTGTCTCTCATTTCCGGTATTTTCGGATCGATGATATACCTCGGGCTTCTTCTGGGAACAAAATTCAGCAGATTTGCAGCGGGATATACTGCCAATGAACTGCCTATCAATACAAACAGATCTGCAGATCTGCAAATTCCAGCTGCTGCCTCGATCATAGGCACTGCCTCTCCAAACCATACCACATGTGCACGCAGCTGAGCCCCCAATTCACAAAGCTCGCCCATTTTTATTTCCCAGCCGTTTACAGGATAGGTCAATTCTGGATTGAGGTCTGATTGCGATCTGGTAATCACACCATGCAAATGGGTCACATTTGAAGATCCTGCTCTTTCATGCAGATCGTCAATATTCTGGGTAATAATCTGGACATCATAATGAGCCTCCAGCTCAACTAATCCCCTATGCGCATCATTTGGTTCGGCTGCCAGCACCTGCTTTCTTCTCTGGTTATAAAAATCCTGCACCAGTTCTGGATTTTTAAGCCAGGCTTCAGGCGTAGCTACATCATATACATTAAAGCCTTCCCACAACCCATCCGTGTCCCTAAAAGTTTTTAAACCACTTTCAGCACTAATTCCAGCACCCGTTAAGACGACCAGCTTCTTCTTCATAAATATCACGCTTCAGACCAAATATAGTAAAAAGGGTCGGTTAGCGAGCAAAACACATGCATCAGGACAAATTCCAGGGGAGACAAAATAAACCATGGTTCAGGATTTTGGAAAATAAAAATCCCGTAATGGTTTATGAACCATTACGGGATTAATATAACAAAGTAGCGGGTTAAGCTACTCTTGAATGGGTTAAACTCAAATTTGGATATTTAGCCTTAAGCATTTCGAAAGCACCAAACATAATGGCTCCATAAGCAAAGGTTCCATAAAGGAATTTTAGTTCAAATGGAATCGCCGCAACTAAACACGTCCAGTATCCGGCTAAAGTAGGTGCATATAAGCCAGGAATATACATTGCACTGATATCACTGATGATCCAGTGAACAAGAACCGCAGCAACTGAAGTCGTAATAAAGCTCAATACAGTCACTTTATTCATCATTACCTTACTTACAAATACCATCAATATGAAGGCAATATAGGTCCAATACCATCCACCATAGAAAAATCCAAACCCTGAAGTTTTTGCAATAAATAGATCACTCAATAATAAAATCAATAGTGGAAAAGCAAATGCTTTAATATTGTTATTGAAATATGCCCCTCCGAATAAAGCGATAGCCCCTACAGCAGAGAAATTAGCGATCACTTTAAAGTCACCGGAAAATGGAGCTGCAACACGGATAATGCTGACAAAAATGATAATCAATAATAAGATTATCGTACGCGGATTGAATTTAGATTCAGACATATTCATTTATAATTATAAAACAAAGTTATATTTTTTCCATCGGATAATAAAACGGGGAAATCCCTGTGATGGAATTTCCCCGTTTTTATTCTTATTTAAATCCCGTTAATGAAATACAAACATAGCCGGAAAATGGTACTTATCATAGCTAATGGTTTTATTCAGCTGCCCTGTTCCCGCATTATAAAAATATAGGTTGTTGACCGCATAATTTGCACCGTAGCCATCCTGAACAGTTGTAGTTACAATCTGATCGGTCTTTGCATAATATCCCAGGTTCTTTTTGTAGAAAGACTGCCGGTCAGGCGTGATAATAAAAGGTTTATCTAAAGAAGCCTTACTGCCAGCTACATATTTATAAATCTCTTTTCCACCACCAAAGCCCGGTGATTTCATAATAAACACTGCATTTTCTTTACTGGAAGCAATAATTGGAGATGAGAACCAGGCAAACCAGGTAGTACTCGGCGTAAAAGGCAATTCCACACTATCCGTTGCCAGGGTTTGCGGATCTGACTGATAAAGGTACTTACCTCCGGTATACCAAACTTTACCATTTGGTGTCCTTGCAAAACCAAGACTTACTCCTTTTATTTTTTTGGCTACCGAATAATCTGAAATATTATAAATTACCGCACCGTCAGACTGAGAAAGTGTATATACATATTTATCCGTCTTCAACATGTCTCCAACCTGTCCTTTAGTGCCCAAAAGACGCATTGCAGGTTTGAAAGTTTTAAGATTTACAAGATAAATACCATCACTACTACTCAATAGACCATCATTTTCATCGATTCCAACAAATGCACGCCAATCGTATTCAGAAGAGGCCGGGATTCGTCCCACTTCTTTCATCGTCTTTGCATCGGCCACCACAACTGGTCCGTTTATCTTACTTACTACATATAGATTTTTATTGAAGATCGTTCCAAATTGTACTGTGGAGCTTCCCGGCTCAAAACCTTTACCCGGATTCTCTTTTTGGAAAATGCTATCCTTTAATGTAGCACCGGCTGCATTAAAAAAGCTGACAGATCCGGTACCATGTCCAAACCATCCTTCATTGATGATAAAAAAACCATCTTCATATTTACCCGTCACCTGACTCAATTCTGCTTCCGCAGGGGCATCTTTCTTACAGGAGAATAACGCTGCAGATAAAAATACTGCAGTTGCTACACTCTTAAAATTTGTCATTTTCATTTACTATCGTTACTTACTGATTTACAATCTCTTTTTATTTTACCAGGCTCAGGTCTTCAACACCAATCACTTCTGTCGATAATTCTCCTAGCCAACCCATATTGGCCTGTATTGCAGTCTGGATCCTAATGAAATCAATTCCTCCCAATGCCACACTTTTACCATCTTTATCTACTGCCTTTGCAATATCTATCTTATCTCCGCCAACCGTATTATCGGCATACCCCCATGCGAAAGGAGTACTTGTGATATAGGAAGGGTTAGACATATTAATGCCGGTAGAAGGTAATAAAGACCCCTTTAGGGTATATGTATTACCCGTTATCCATTCCGGGAAATAAGATTGCTTGTGGAAACTATTCGTTTTAACCACACCGGTATTACCATCACTATCTTTCCACGGTACATCTGCGGTTGTCGGTACAGGTCTGGTATAGGTAACTGAATAATTGCGCCTGTATCCCGTTTTGTTAAATTCGCTGCCGGAGATTTCATACCAGGTATCATCCGCTAATCCATTTCCGTTTTCATCCTGCATCACCCAAACAATTCCTGGCTCTGCAAAATTTGGCATTGGATTTCCATAAACAATGATGTCATCTTTACCAGTTTCATTAATTACCGTATGGTCAAACCCAAGGACAATATATCCTCCCCAGGCGCCAAGGGTTACCATTCCCTTTTTACCCAGAATCCCCTGAGCACTCACCAGGTTTCCAGGCGCTTTATTAATAAACTGTCCGGGAGCAGGAGAATATTCCAGTAATTTCGTAACAAAACTATTGCTGGTCGGTGTAACCGGAACAGTAGGAACGCCTACATTCAGTGTATAATCATAGGTAAATTCAGTACCGCTTGCTTTTGCAGTATAAGCAATACTATAAATACCCGACTTAGGTGGCGTAAATTCGAAAGAACCTGCTGTAGTTTTAATGACTCCATCCAGTGTCCAGCTCTGTTCCACCAGCACACCATTCTCCACGGCTGCAGAAAAATTAATTTTCTCATTCACCTTTCCGTTTAAGGCTTTATCGGTTACGGCCATCTTTACAGATAATACAGGTTGTTCTTCTTTGTCCTTTTTGCAGGATGTCAAAACGCTAAAACTCAATAGCGCAATAGCGAGGCAATGTTTGATTTTCATTTGTTTATACTTTAGGGGGATAATTTGATGATTATGAATTATTTATAACCATATCTGAATACTGCAGCCTGAGGATTGGTACCTGTAGAGAAAGAGAATTTATGTTTACCATCTTCACTAAACCCAAAGAGCATTCCATCTCCGGTATAATCCTTTGCATCGGCTACAAAGAAAGTATTGTCCAATGGATTTAAAGTTACTGCATAAGCCGAAGTAACCACGGTAGCATCAGTTATTAAATTACCTTTAAGCGCTCCTGTGGAGACGTCAAGGGATTTCAGGTAAGGCCCTGGATTATATCCTATAGCAAACCCTTTGTTTTTTGTGATTTTTAAAAATGATGGGCCCGATTTATCATCACTGCTTACTCTGGTATCGGTAACACTACTTAGTTTATCTATTGTTGCCGGAATTGAAGGCTGGTACTGACCTCTGGTCATTACAAATAAATCTCCGTTTTCAGTAGCTGAGATTCTGGCAGGATTTAAACCCATAGGAATCTCTTTAATTTTAGCAAAAGTGTTCAGGTCTACAACAGATACAGAGGACTTAATATCCGAAGGAAAAAACGGATGTACAGAATTGGTCACATATAATTTGTTATTTACAATCGCCAATTCTTCTAATGCACCACCAACTTTAACCCTCGTCTCAATTGCCAGACTTGCTGTATCAATTTTTGTAATGTTTCCATCATATCCGGAAACATAGGCTTTGTTCTTATTAAAGACTATAAAACGAGGCATAAATCCACCATTGGCGTCTGAAAAAGCAATGCGTTTTATAGATTTACCAGTACTGATGTTCAACACTTCAATATAAGAATCCTTTGCGGCAACAGTTGTTCCGGTAATGAGACAATAAATTTTGCTGCCATATTGCTGCAAGTCGTTGGCGTTTGACCCCAGGTCTTTGCCATTTTGTTTTTTGAAATAATCTTTTTCTGTTGTTTTTGTGGCAATATCATAATAACTAATGCTGCTACTGGTGCTGTTGGTAACGGTATTGTATGCGCCCTCATTCAACACATATACACCTATTGTAGAAACCGGGCCTGGCTCAATAACCGGCATTTTATCTTTCTTACAAGAAGAAACGGCAGCCATAAACACGGCAGCTACTGCAATTGATTTTAAAGTACTTTTTAATTCCATATTTGTATGTTTTTATAATGTTTAGTTTATTTAATAAGACTGAGGTCCGTAACACTGGTCAGCTCTGTGGAAAGCTCCCCTACTGATTTCATGTTTGCCTGAATACCGGTTTGTATCTTAATAAAATCAATCCCCGTTAAGCTGATGTTTTTTCCATCCTTATCAATTGCTTTCGCAATATCTATCTGATCTCCGCCTGCGATGTTATCGGCATATCCGAAAGCAAAGGGTAGACTAGTCACAAATGCCGGGTTCATCATATTTATATTTGATGAAGGAAGCAAAGTACCTTTCAAGGTATATTCGGCACCGCTGATCCAGTCAGGGAAATAGGACTGACTGTGGAATGTATTTGCCTCAATCAAACCCGTATTCCCCTTATTATCCTTCCAGGAAACATCTCCGTTAACCGGCGTAGGTTTGGTATAAGTAACCTCGTAATTGCGGATATATCCAGCTTTACCAAATTCACTCCCTGCAATCTCATACCAGATATCATCAGGCTGGCCATTTTTATTTTCATCCTTCATCACCCACACGACTCCGGGTTCCGCAAAATTTGACTGAGCATTCCCCTTCACCAAAATATCAGGAAGATCTTTCCGATTGATTACAGTATGGTCAAATCCAAGAACGATGTATCCTCCCCAGGCACCGAGACTTACGATTCCTTCCTTTTTCAGAATACTTTGCGCTGATTCCATACGGCCGGATCCGAGATTGATAAACTGACCGGGAGCAGGAACATATTCGAATAAGCGGGTAACAAAGGCAGTATTTTCAGGAACCTCGGGAATAACCGCAGCTGTTTCCCCGTCTTTCTTACATCCTGATAAAAGAGCTGTTGCAATAAGTGCTGATGTCAGATAGTGTCTGGTATTCATTTTAATTCAGTTAATAGAAGTTATTATTTATAAACAAATGCAAAATGTGCCGGAATATCTCCCGCTGTCACTGACCATTTCTTTAATCCCTGCGGACTAAAACAATACACCACTCCTGGCGAAACGTAATCACCGGCATCAGTCACAAATACCTCTTTGGTAAAAGGATCAACAGCAATACCATAAGGAATGACAATGCTTTTATCCGTTCCGTCAGTAATAAATTTTTTATCCAGAACCTGCTCTTCATTCACATCAAGCATGCCATAAGTAACGGTGGTTTCTCCTGTATTATGGTTCCATTCCGAGCCATAGAAATAAGCAATATCATTATTAATCGTCAGGTTACTCACTGCCAGATCAAACTGCTTCTTTACCTTGTCTGTTTTGGTATCGATCACAAACATTTTGGACTTTGTTTCCAGATAATCACCTCTTGAAGTCACATATAAATCACCATATTTATCTGCTTTTAGCCGATGAAGATTAATGGCAACGTCAATTCTTTTGGTCTCTGTGAAGGAATTTAAGTCGATCACAGAAACGGTCCTCTCATAGTTTTCCGGACTGTAACCTCCAGAATTGGCGACATATAGTTTACTTCCAATAATGGCCATCTCTTCTGGTTGACGGCCTACTTTCACTCTTTTTTCTTCCGTTAAGGAAGCGGTATCAATCTGCGCAACAATACCATTCGGCTCAGCGGCATTTCCAACCTCTCCTAAATAGGCGCTGACATAAGCTTTACCATTTTTGAAGGTGATATAACGACAGTTGACAATATTAATCTGCTGCAGCCTTTTACCGGTTTTTACGTCTAACACTTCCACTTTATTGGAAACATTTACTACGATATATAGTTTTGATCCATAAATCCCAACATCATTCGCTACATCACCAAGTCCTTTTACCTGTGTAGGATTGGCTTCATTATAAATATTTCTTCTATATATTCCTGTTCTGAAATCCATGTAATCAAGTGAGGCTTTATTCATCCCCATATTCCCCTCATTTACCAGGTAAAAACCTTTGGCCGGACGGGCTGGCTCAGGAGCAATCACCTCTTCTTGTTCTTCTTTGATCACCTGTGGGTCTTTACGGCAAGCGCTGGTCAGCGTCATTGCCATCAACAGGATGCTCAGGATGTTCTGGTGTTTAAGTTTGATTCTTTTCATTGGTTTCATTTATCTATAAGCTATTGCTAATAATCATAAGTCAGGCTAAACCGGTAGGAACGGCCAGGCATAGGGTAATTGGTAATGACCTCGTAGGCCTGATTAAACATATTATTCATTTCTGCAGTAACCCTTACTTTTCTTTTATGAATAACCGCATGATAGTGAATGGCCATATCATGGGTATAAAAAGGCTGAACATAATTCTGAGCAATGTTGGCCGACTGGTCATAACGTTCTCCTGTATACAAATAGCTGTAGTTCATGGCCAGATTTTTATAGGATACACTTGCCAGAAAAGTAATGTTATGTAATGGGATATATGGAATCTGATGTTTATATGTTGTAGAAGTCCTTTCCGTATTCAGGGCCTGCTGATAAGTATAGTTGATACCTGCATTTAGGCTTAATTCCTTATTCAGCTGCCATGCCGATTGTACATTGACATCCAAACCTTTAATCTCCACCTGCCCCAGGTTTCTCATACTCCACATGGCTTGTGATGTTCCGGGAACCGCAACGATTTTATCTTTCACCTTATTAAAATAAGCATCTGTTTGTATAGAAAATTGCGTTAATGCCCTGTTTTCATATCCTTTTATATAAGTAAAGCCCAGATCGTATTGTTTGGTATATTCAGGTTTAAGTATAGTAAACTGATAAAAGGCATAATACAAATCATTAAATGTCGGCATCCGGAATATGCTCTTGTAAAAAGAACGAATCCTAAACTCTTTCTGATCAAATGGCTGCCAGGATATCATAATGGTTGGCGTAAGTTCATTCTTATTCCCCGCAGCAGGCCCACTTTTCACCTTATCGTAGGTCAAAGTACTTAGCAAATTCGCCTGGATATCCAGTCTGTCGAAGTGGACTTGCGTAGCCAATGCATTTAAAAAGGTATTCCTGATGGGGTAAGCAAAGCGATAGAGATTTGCATTCATATCATTAATCTGATAGTCTGTCGACCATACCACATCCCAAAAATGATTGATTTTTACTTTATTTGCCAATGACAGATACAATTCCTGCTGATGATATTTGTTGTTCAAAAGCCCTGTTGTCGTCACAATATCCGGGTTCAGATAGCGCAGATAATCATTGGAATATTTAGCGGAAGCCATCAGACTATACTTTCCTATAGTCTTTTCATAGGCTGATTGAGCAAAGAAATTACGATTCCACATCCGTTGGGAAAAATGCCATACATTGGCAACAATAGCTCCGGGCAAACCCTGATTATCATTGTAACCATACAACTTAACACTCCATTTGCTGCTATCCCGAAGGATTCCGTTCAGTCCCAGTTCCAGCCTCATTGCCTCCACATCCCCATCTGTTCTTACTCCTGTGGTATCCCATACCCCATTTGTCGAACGAAATTTATAACGTCCATTAGCCTTTTTAAACTCAGCGCTCAACGTACTATAAGTATGTTCCGAAATTTTATGCTGCCATAGTAATGAAGGATTAACCAGACCAAAAGAACCTGTTCTGATTACACCCTTAAACCGGTTATTTCTCCCCTCTTCAAAACTCGGCTGTCTCGCTTTCAGATATAAGGAACTTGCAGAAGCAAAACTTTTGGCAGATTGCAAAACATTGCTTTTCTGCCCGTTATACAATTCGATCTCTTCAATATTATCCAGGGAAAACTTCCCCAGGTCTACTTGTCCGTTCTGTGCATTTCCTAATTGTACTCCATCATAAAAAACCGCGGTATGATTGGTCCCCATACTACGTACATTGATGGTCTTCAGTCCACCAATACCTCCGTAGTCTTTCAGTTGTACTCCTGAAAAGAAGCGAACTGCGTCAGCAACAGAAAGACTGTTCAGTTTTTCCAGATCAGCACCAGAAAGAATCTGTAAAGGAGTAGAAGAAGTCTGACGCCGGGTAATCTTGATGGTCTTGATTTGTACTTCTTTCAGCTGGTTGATCTTTTCCAGCGAATCTTTTCTGGATCGCTTTAAAGAATCCGTTTGGGCAAACAAATTTAAAGGCATAGCCAACCCAAGCCAGCTGATGGCAAGAAAAGTAAAAAAACAAGGATTTATACCTTTAATGGTAAAATTGTTTCTTCTCATTTTTGTTGTGAGTTATTTACCCACAGCAAACAGTTCGATCAAGGAAATGAAATACAAAAAACAAGCACTCACTCCAAGCTTCAATCCCCGAAAGCTATGAAATATTACACCTACTGGCAGGTCTTCTGACTTACTCCCGGATATCCTGCCTTCCCAATCTATACCGGAACATTTCCGGATCGGACAAGTGGCTTCGATTTGAATACCGTTATGGAGCTTACAGCTGCGGGACAGTTACGGAATCACACCGTATTCCCTTTTAATCCCGATGAAACCACCGGGAACCAAAAGCGAGGCAAAGGTACTCAAATATCCAGCTAACAACAAACTTTATCAATTGATATACTATTTAGCTTTTCCTTACTATCTTAGGAATAATATTTTTATTAACAATAAGACAACGATGAAGACGAATATTCCAACCCTGCTCATCCTTATACTCAGCTTGAACACTATGGCACAACAGACTGATACTATACTTATTGAACAATTAATGCAAAAAAATCCGGAGCTCTTTTCCAATATCCTGAACCACCCACAAAAAAACCAGGTACAATTATTATATACCCAGGTAAACAGGAATAATAAAAACATACCCAGTTTTAAAACCTATAGCTATAACCTGGACAACCACCGGTACTTCTACCCTGCCAGTACGGTAAAACTGGCGGCTGTGATCTTTGCTCTGGAGAAAATCAATGAGCTGAAGTTAAGTGTAAAAGATCTCAGTTCAAAAAGTACAATGATCACCGATTCAGCTTATGCCGGCCAGACTAAGGTATTGAAAGACAGCAGCTCTGCAGATGGATTGCCTTCCGTAGCGCATTACATCAAAAAGATCCTGCTGACCAGCGACAATGATGCTTTTAACCGCCTCTTCGAATTTATTGGAAGGGCCGAAATCAACGCCAGGTTAAAAAAACATGGCTTTAACGACAGCAGAATCCTCAACAGACTAGCTATCGGTGATTCCGGCGAACCAGCTAAACATACCAATCCAATCCAGTTTTATCATCAGGACAAACTCATCTATTCCCAACCGGAACAATACGATCCCAAAGAATACCCTCTTCAGCTGACAAATACCATCATGGGTAAAGGTTATCTGGACAGCGCCGAGCGGCTCGTTAACAAACCTTTTAGCCTGGAGAACAAAAATGCGTTTAGCATCTCCGATCAACAGGCCATGATGAGGAAACTCATCAGCCCCGAAGCCTTTCCTGAACAGGAAAGGTTTAACCTGAGCCCCGAAGATTATAAGTTGATCTATACCCATATGAGTAAACTACCCACCGAAAGTATTTACCCTTCTTATAATGCCACAGAGTTCTGGCCAGCTTACGCTAAAATGCTATATTATGGACGAGAAAAGGATGCCGTCATTGAACCCAATATCCGGATATTTAATAAATACGGCGATTCTTATGGCTTCATCATTGATAACGCCTATATCGTAGATTTCAAAAACAAAGTAGAATTCTTTCTTACCGCAGTTGTACAATCCAATGATGATGGTATTTATAATGACAATAAATATGAATATGAGACCGTTTGCTATCCTTTCATGGGAAATATAGGACGCATCATCTATCAATATGAATTGGAAAGAAAACGAGATAAAATGCCTGACCTAAGCAAGTTCAGACTCGCTTACTAATTCGTCCATTAAAGGAAAAAGAAGCATTTTATTCAAAGGCTGAAATCTTCACCCTGAAGGGGGCAAATATTTCTATGCCTTTTCATAATACGCATCTTTTTTTTAAAAACCTACCGGTTACAGCGCTCACGCCATCATTTCCAGCTATTGGCTTAAACATGTGTATTCAACCATTCCATCCCATCCCGCAATTCAATCCCGCTATTCCACTTTGCTATTCAGCAAAAAGAAGTTTTCTGTGAGACGGCATAGAAATTCTTGCCCCCTTCAGGGCAAAAGGTTTCAGCCGTCGAATAGAATGCTTCTTTTTCATTCTTTAAGGAGCAGCTCCTTTATTTCGTCTAGTTTTTTTGCTTCCTCTTCTGCAAGAACAGGAAACTTAAGATCCAGCCGGTTAAAATGTTCTTCAAGAATCTGACTGATTGCCAGCCTGGCGTGCCATTTTTTATCTGCAGGAATGATATACCAGGGCGCCTGTTCTGTAGAAGTCTCTTCTATAGCCGTCTCATAAGCTTTCATATATTCATCCCATCTTCCACGTTCGGTAATATCCGAAGAAGAAAACTTCCAGTTTTTTGCAGGATCATTTATACGATCCAGAAAACGTGATTTTTGCTCTTCTTTAGAAACATTAAGAAAGATCTTAATGATGGTTATTCCATTTTCAGAGATGTGCTGCTCAAAACTACGGATGCTTTCGTATCTCTTTTTCCAGAATTTATCATCGATAAGTTTCAGGTCCTGATAACCCGGAATATTTTCATTCAGGACATATTCCGGATGAACTTTACAAACGAGTACATTTTCATAGTGTGAGCGGTTATGGATACCAATCCGGCCTCTTTCGGGAAGCGCCTTGTAATGACGCCATAAAAAATCATGTTCATATTCTTCAGATGTCGGCGCCTTAAAGCTGTATACCTGACAGCCCTGCGGGTTTAAGCCCGACATGACATGAGAAATCGCACTGTCCTTTCCCGCTGCATCCATAGCCTGAAAAAGAATAAGAATAGAATGAGAATTCGCTGCATATAATGTTTCCTGTAGCTTGCTCAATCTTTCCTTAACCTCATCCATCTCCTCTTTACCATCTTCCTTTTCCTGATCACCATTGTAACTGGTCTGATGATCTTTCAATAAAACTTTCTTTCCCGGAACGGCCAGGTATTTTTCGATCTCCTTTTTCATTCATTGATAGTTTACACGTACTTGTTTAAATATAATGATACGAGTGCACATTACAGCATTCGGATGCGATTTTCATCCCAGCTCCCTGAGCCGGTCCCGCAAATCCTTTCCTTTTCGAATAGAGATAGGAACCGTCATTCCATTACTTAAAATGATGGCATTGCTTTTTTTAAGGCTGACAATATGGTGAAGATTAATCAGATAAGACTGATGACACCTTAAGAAAATCTTATCCGGCAAAATGGCTTCATAATGTTTTAAAACTTTTGAGGTAACCACTTCTTTTCCATTTGATAAATAAAAAGTAGTGTAGCCGCCATCAGACTTACAGTAAATCAAATCTTTATAATCCACCAAAATGGTATAATTCTGGCCACTCAGGGTTATTTTACTGAAATCACCAGTAAAATTATTCACTGCTCCTTTTATCTGCAGGTTATTTAAAGCATTCCTTTTCGTTGCCTTTTCAATTGCCAGATAAAACTCATCTGCAATAATTGGTTTTAATAAATAATCAATTGCACCGGCCTTTAAAGCCCTGATGGCATATTCGTCAAAACTGGTAATAATGACCGCCACAAAATCAGGATCGTCGAATTTCTCCAGTAAATCAAGCCCTGTTTCGCCAGACAGTTGGATATCCAGTAAAATTAAATCCGGATTATGTCTGATAATTTCCTCATAGGCGTCCTTTATGTTATTACATTCCGCAACAACGTGGACATGCTCCAGTTTTTCCAGCAAAATGCGGCAAACACTGCAAATGTGGGGTTCATCATCTATTAAAATAACCTTAATCATAATCAGTTATAATTGGAATTGTCAACTTTACGACCAGCCCCTTCTGCCCATCGTCACGTGGATTCATCTCAAAGGAAGACCTGTTGCCGGTTTCCTTATTCAAAAGGGCCAGACGTTCTTTAATGATTTGGATCGAAAATGATTTTTTACCCTGCTTGTGAATCTGATGACTCAGGCCATGACCATTGTCCTTAACCTCACACACCAGATGCACACCCTGCAAAAATATTTTCAGCTCCAACAGACCTCTGTCAATCATGTTCTTAAAAGCATGTTCAATAGCATTTTCAATGATCGGCTGCAAAAGCATATTCGGTATCTTAATCTCCTCCATCACCAGGTCGTCGGCAACATCAAAGATGTACTCAAATTTGTTTGTAAACCGGATCTGTTGCAGCTCGATATAATTCCTGAGAATATTCAATTCGTCGTCCAGATAAATGTATTTATTTCTTGAATTTTCAAGTATCAGACGGTTTAACACCGCGTACTTATTCAGGTAAGAGATAGCCAGGTCATTCTTATGCTCATAGATCTCCTTTTGAATAGCGCTTAATGCATTTGCTATAAAATGAGGATTCATCTGGGCGAGTCGGAGACGTTGTTCCAGATCAATCGCCCTGTGTTTCTCTTTAAGCCTGAGCTGGCGATAATAAAAAAAGATACTGGTCGCTAATAGAATGAATATTGCGGAAAGGAGAACTGTTCTTTGCTTAATGACGGTCGACTTTAAGCTGTTTTCTGAAGCCAGTTTTTCTATTTTATCATTTTGTGCCTTTACCTGATAAATAACTTCAGCATTTTTAAGTGCCTTTGCTTTCTCACTATCGTAATTATTCCTCGCAAACTTCTGATAGGCCTTAATCAGGATATCCAGATCTGCATTCTTTTTTGTTTGTAAAGCAAAGGCTATTAAACCGGTAATGATCTTTTCTTTGCTGGTATAATCTGACACAGTTGCTTTAAAAAAGTAACTCTTGGCATGCTGATAATATTGATTTGCTTTTTTCAAGGAACCCAATTTAAGGTAGTTTAAAGCAAGTTCGGTTGCAACGTCATTATTAATGATCATTCTGGTACTATCCAAACCGGCAAAACTTTCCTCGGCAGTGTAGATCGCACTATCGATTTTATTCTGCCTTACGTAAATACGGCTTTGCAAACGGTTATATTCCATTTGCATGACCTCATTTATTTTTTTATTTGCTGACAGGTATGTTTTAGATCTTTTTAAATAAAAAAGAGCACTATCAATCTGGTTTGATTGTTCATATAAATTCGCAAGATTGTAATACACGGCCTTAAGAGTAGTCCCTTTTGTCTGTCCGCCGGATAGGTTCAGTTTTATTGATTTCAACAGAAGTCCCCGACTTTTCTTAAGATCTTTATCCAGTTCCAGAATATAAGCATAGTAACCGTAGATATTCGCTAACGTTACATTATAAACTCGTGTACTCTGTCCTGGCTGCTTAATTAAAGCTTCATATTCTGCCTTTTTAATATAATTGATGGCTCTCTCGCTGTCGCCAAGGCTGGCGTATAAAAGTGAAGCCCCCCTTAAAACATCAATATACTCCTTTCTTGCAGTATGGGGATAGTTTTTAAAATAATTGTAAGCGATATTATTACAGATCAAAGCCTGATCGAACTGACCCAATTCTGAGTAACAATCACACTTAAACAGATTGATATAAGCAATAGCGAGCGTATCAGCAGCATATCTTTTTTCTGCGTCTGATAAAATCTCCAATGTTTTCTTAGGATCGGAAATGTCAGTATTTTCGTTGGTTATTTTACTAAAAATTGCATTCAATTCTCCAGATAACCTATCCTTTAAGGGTTGATTTTCAATAACTTTATTAGTCTTTTGGCAAGAAAAAAATGCAAAACAAAAAGCTAAAACAGCAGCATACCTGTAAAAATATGTTTTCATTATAGGGTGATCTTTTATAACGCTAAAGCCGGATCAGAGACGATTGATTTTAAGAAAAACAACCATACCATTTCCGCTTTCAGCAGTAAGGTATACAAAGTGCATAAATTATTTATTAATTGTAGAAATCAAATTAAATTTCCGTTCCGGTTTCAGCAAAGGCCTATTCTTCCTGATGATCTAAATGGTTTATCGCAACCTTAAATCAGCATCATTCATTTACAGATTGAGGGTATGAATACAAACGTCATACCTATATAGAAATACAGATACGGACCAATAGGATAGAGAAATAGGGAAAAAATTTTTGTGTTCAGCTTCTCTCATCAAACCATTATGACAATAAAGATTACTGTTTAACTTTTAGACAGTTGCCCAAACCCTTTGCTACTGTTGTATAAAACAAGAAATCACGGCTTTGCTTCCTGTCGCGTTTAATTTAAATATAGAATAAAATTTAAGTAAATTAATTACGTTAATTTGTACTGCAAGTTTTAACACTATTTAACACTAACTGTTTTACGTTTTTTTGATCTTTATCTCATGTTTAAAGAAATTCGCAATAAGTATATCCGTTATTCAAGCATATTCCTGTTTTGCATTATTATCTTCTTTTGCGCATTGCAACTCAACTTTTTATGGTTATTTGGATACTCTCCATCCTATAAAGACATCAAATCACCTACCCTTAGTGTCGGCTCCGAGCTTTACACTTCAGACGGAAAACTAATTGGACGTTACTTTAAAGAAAACCGGACACCGGTAAGTTTCAATGAGATTGCGCCAAGTGTCATTAAAGCCTTAGTAGCGACTGAGGATGTCAGGTTTTACAGTCATATGGGAATTGACTTCCGTTCTTTACTTTCCAGCGGTCTCTCTACTGCTACCGGCGATAAACGTGGCGCGAGTACCATTACACAACAACTTGCCAAAAACCTTTACCGTACCAGATACAATAAATCGCAGGGTTTTATCAAACATATACCTGTTGTACGTACGATCATCTCTAAGCTAAAGGAATGGATGACCGCAGTAAAACTGGAATCCAATTATCCTAAAGATGACATCATCACGATGTACCTCAATACAGTATCATTTGGGAACAATGCCTATGGAATTAAAACTGCCGCCAGAGTATATTTTGATAAAGAAACCAATGAACTACAGGTACCGGAATCAGCAATGCTGGTCGGAATGCTGAAAGGTACGACCACTTATAATCCAATCAGAAACCCTGCGAAAGCACTGGAACGAAGAAACGTGGCGCTCGCTCAGATGAATAAATATAATTACATCAGCACTGAGGAGCTCAACACCTATAAAAACACTCCTATAAAACTCAAAGAAGGAAGCGTAGATGCGGGCAGTGATGGAGATTCTTACCTTAGAGCGGCTGTAGACAAATACCTGGAAAAATGGGCCGCTGATAACAATTATGATCTTTATGAAGATGGTTTAAAAATCTATACCACCATCGACTCCAAACTTCAGAAGTATGCAGAAGAGGCTGTGGCTGAACAGATGAAAACTATCCAGAGAAGGTTTTATAGTGTTTGGGGCAACGAAGATCCCTGGGAAGATTCTGAAAAGAAAAAGGTAGACTATCCGGATCGCGCCATGCGCAAACTACCGATCTATGCCTTGCTGGAAAAAAAATACAGCAACTCTCCTGACTCCGTAACTGCCTATTTCAATAAAAAGAAAAAAATGAAAATCTTCACCTGGAAAGGTGACCGTGATACCCTTTTCTCCACTATGGATTCGATCCGTTATTATGGTAAAATCATGAATACAGGAATGATGACCATGGATCCTTTCAGTGGTAAAATCAAAGTCTGGGTGGGTGGTATTGACCATAAATTCTTTAAATACGACCATGTTAACCAGAGCAAAAGACAGGCAGGCTCCACCTTTAAACCTTTCGCTTATCTTGCCGCATTGGAAGAAGGAATGAGTCCATGTGATAAATTCACAGATAAGCCGGTCAAAATCAAGTATCAGGAAAATGGTAAAACGGAATACTGGGAGCCTAAAAATGCAGATTGGAATTTTAGCTACAGGGAAATGTCCCTACGCTGGGCGATGGGTAAATCGGTAAACACGATTACCGCACAGGTAACAGAGGCTGTAGGAGCAGAAAATGTGGTAAAATGGGCACATGAATGTGGTATCGAAAGCCCCCTCAAAACCGTACCTTCAGTAAGTTTGGGGCCAAATGACGTTACCGTATTTGAAATGGTAAGAGCCTATAGTACCTTCCTTAATGAAGGCGTAAGAACGGAGCCGATTCTGGTTGAAAAGATCACAGATCAGGACAATAACCTCATTGAAGAATTTAAAGCAAAAACAAAAAGGGTACTTTCTGAAGAGATTGCCTGGCTGATGCTTTACATGCTCAGAGGTGGAATGGAGGAACCAGGTGGTACTTCCCAGGCGCTCTGGGAATGGGACCTTTGGAAAAACAATAACCAGATTGGTGGAAAAACAGGAACCTCATCTGATTATGTGGATGCCTGGTACATGGGGGTTACCAAAGACCTGGTTACGGGTGTCTGGGTAGGTTGTGACGAACGTACCGCACATTTCAAAAACGGAGAAACAGGCGAAGGTTCAAGAACAGCTTTACCTATTTTTGCTAAGTTCATGGAAAAAGTTTATCATGATCCCAGCACAGGATATACTTACGGTGCCTTCCCTAAATCAAAAGTTAAGATTACCAGAGAAATCAATTGTCCAAGTCCGAGGATTCGGGTAGACACCTCCAGTTCTGATAGTCTGGCAGTAGATTCCACAGGAGTCGCCCCTCCGGTGGTGGAAGAACAACAACCAGTACTGAAAGAAGAAGATATTATCAAAACTGAGGAGAAAAAAACTCCTGAACCTGTTAAACAGCCTGTTGCAGAGGTTCCTTTAACCAGAAAGGAAAAAAGAGAGCTGAGAAAGAAACAGCGTGAAGAAGAGAAAGAAAAGGAACGTATTAAAAAAGAACAGGAAAAGAATAACCAATAAAGAAGGATGACGATGCCCCGCCCCCAAAAAGGTCCGGGGCATTTGCTCGCAGTTTCCTGCTTAAATTATGATGAAAGGTGTAGCGTATTGGGCCTACCGGACGTTCTCCTTGAAATATCTGCTGCCAGTCAGCCAACTTAATAACACAATTTGCGTAAATTTAAACACAACAAAATATAATCACGCTATGAATCTGAGCTCTACTCTCTTTAGACGATTACTCCCTGTTCTGATTATTCTCCTTGTATCGGCCACTGCTGTCCAGGCCCAGGTTTTTGGACAAAATATAGTGCGGTATAAAAATGAGAAATTCAAAGTCCTGCAAACCCCTCATTTTGAAATCTATTACTATTTAAAAAATGAGAAGCTAATCAAAAAATTTGCTCAGGACGCAGAAACCTGGTACAAAATGCATCAGGAGGTTTTCAGAGATACTTTCTTAAAGAAAAATCCCATTATTCTGTACAATAACCATCCGGATTTCCAGACTACAACCGCATTGAGTGGTGAGATCGGAATCGGTACAGGTGGGGTAACCGAAGCCTTTAAGAACAGGGTAATTATGCCGGTTATGGAGCTGAACAACCAAACCCGACATGTACTGGGTCATGAGCTGGTGCATGCCTTCCAATACCACCTTTTACTGGAAAAAGATTCCATCGGTTTAGAAAATATCAGTCAGACTCCTTTATGGATGGTGGAAGGGATGGCCGAATATCTCTCCATAGGAAAAACAGATGCTTTTACTTCCATGTGGATGAGAGATGCCCTGCTCAACAGAGATATCCCCTCTTTAAAAGACCTGACCAACTCCAACAAGTATTTTCCTTACCGATATGGACAAGCTTTCTGGACCTTTGTAGGGTCGGTTTATGGCGACACCACCATTGTTCCTCTATTTAAAGCTACGGCCAAATATGGTTATGAAAACGGATTAAGATACACCTTCGGATACGACGACCGTACCCTTTCCGGTTTATGGAAAAATGCCATTGAAGCCCATTACCGTCCGATGTTGAAATCAGACAGTTCACAGGTGAAAATCACAGGTACAAAAATTATAGACAATAAGAATGCAGGAAATATGAACGTAGCTCCGGCAATTAGTCCGGATGGCCAGTATATTGCCTTCTTATCTGAAAAGGACCTTTTTGGGATTGACCTATTTCTTGCTGAAGCGAAAACAGGTAAGATTATCCGAAAGCTCAGCAGTCAGATTTCCAACTCCCATATTGACGATTTCAACTTTCTCGAATCCGCTGGAACCTGGTCTCCGGACAGCAAACAATTTGCCTTTAGTATCTTCAGTAAAGGAAGAAACCAGTTGATGATCATCGATGTAGCCACCGGAAATGTAAAATTACGTGCCCCGATGGGGGAAGTAAGCCAGTTTGGAAACTTGTCCTGGTCTGCTAATGGAGATGACATTGCTTTTTCAGGAATGGTAGAAGGGCAGAGTGACATCTTTTCTTATAACCTGAAGACGAAGCAGGTTACCCAGATTACCAACGACAGCTATTCTGATTATGCACCAAATTATGCTCCTGATGGAAAGAAGATTGTCTTCTCCTCAGACCGGGCATCTATGTCTAAAAACAGCAATACCGCGGTACATCCGATCAATCTGACAGTTTATGATATTGAAACTAAAACACTGATTGATGTTCCGGTATTTCCGGGTGCGAACAACTTAAATGCACAATTCTCCGGAGACAGCAACAGGATTTTTTTCCTGTCCAACAGAGATGGCTTCAGGAATCTTTACGAGTATAACCTTTCCGATCAAAAAGTAAAACAACTGACAGATTATTTTACGGGGATCAGCGGAATCACAGAATTCTCTCCGGCCATGTCTGTTTCCAGAAATGACGATATTGTTTATAGTTATTACCGTTCACAGCGTTATACTTTATACAATTCTCCATTAAGTAATTTCAGATCAAAACCGGTAGATGCAAATGAAGTAAACTTTGATGCAGCGATCCTTCCTCCTATGGAAAATCTGGGTGTGGACATTGTAAATTCCAACCTGGCGAATTTTGAGCGTTTTGAAAAAACGACCACAGACTCCATGAGACTCGTTCCTTACAGACCGAAATTTAAGCTCGATTATCTGGCTAACAGTGGTGGTGTAGGTGTTTCTACCAGTCGATTTGGAACAGGCGTTCAGGGAGGTATTTCCGGTCGCTTCAGTGATATTCTGGGTAGAAACCAGATCATTGCAAACCTTGCCGTAAACGGGGAGATCTATGATTTTGGGGGGCTTGTAGGCTACATCAACCAATCGAGTCGGATCAACTGGGGTGCCGCAATTTCCCATGCCCCTTATGTAACCGGATTCAGGGATATTGTTGCCGAACAGCTGGATGGCAGAAATGGAAAAGTGGACGTGATCAATGACCGGACAAATATCATCCGTACTTTTGAAGAACAGGCCCAGGTATTTGGTGCTTATCCTTTCAATAAAGTACACCGCTTTGAATTGGGTGGAAGCTTTTCCCGTTACAGCTATCGGGTAGATCGCTTCAGCAATTATTATGAAGATCTTGGTGGAGGCCTGATCGGTGGTTACCTGGGTTCTGATAAAAGAAAAATTCCTTCAGCACAAGCTTCCAGAGAATTAGGCTTTTCGCTTAATTCATTTACCATTATGCAAGCCAATGCTTCCTTTGTAGGAGATAACTCGATCATGGGTCTCACCTCTCCTCTTGATGGATTCAGATACCGTGTTGGAGTAGAACAGTATTTTGGCGATTACAAATTTTACGGATTATCTTTAGATGCCAGAAAGTATGTTCGTCTTAAACCATTCACTATTGCGGCCAGAACATTCAATTACCTGAGAGTAGGTAAAGATGGAGAAAACCTCTATCCCTTATTTATCGGATATCCTTATTTCATCAGGGGTTATGAAGCAAATTCATTCTATAAAAGCCGTAATTCAACCAGTGGAGATTTCGATATTAATCAATTGTCTGGAAATAAAATTGCAGTCTTCAATTTTGAAATACGCCTGCCATTTACCGGACCTAAAAAGCTAGCGCAAATCCCTTCAAAATTCCTGTTTACTGACCTTAACTTTTTCTTTGATGCAGGATTAGCCTGGAACCAGGGCAATAAAATCGCATTTAAAAGTCAGCCGACTTATACTACAGAACCGGCAAAAGACGGACAGGGAAATGTAATTGTGGATGCTGCAGGTCAGCCAGTAATGACACAGGTCACCAATGAACGGGTTCCGGCAATCAGTTTTGGGGTATCCTTAAGGGTCAACGTATTTGGCTATTTTGTACTGGAACCTTATTATGCTTTTCCATTACAGCGTAAAGATGTTAAAGCAGGTGTATTTGGGTTAACCTTTGCTCCTGGATGGTAAATCATTTGAACGGAACACCCCGGCAAACGGTTGGGGTGTCCCTGTTCAAAATCTATGATAGAATAAAGGGAAGATTCACCTGATTCACCAGTTTCTTACTGCTGATGATGTGTTCAAAATCCAATCCAATCGTCAGATCAATCCAATCCGGATTACAAGCCCTTACCACCCGCTCCTTCTGCATTCTGGTAAACCTACTGATTACTTTAAACCGGCTTAATGCCTGAGCTTCAGTCTTGAACTCTTCGAAATACACCAACCTCGTCAGCTGTTCACCGCAATCAAAAAATAAACTCGGCATCTGCTTATAAAAATCAAGCGTCTTAATTAAATCAGAACTCATTCCAACATGTAAACTCTTGCGGTTTCTATCAGTTACGATATATACAAATTTCTTCATGACTAAAGGATTAAATGACATAAACTAATTTAGTTAGTACAGCTATTTGGTATTCGAATAAATATTACTAACTTTATTGGTACAATAATACTAACAATATTAGTAAAAACAAATAAATTTTAAACTTTTATTTTATGTCAAATATTTCCTCCAACCTGAAGTACCTGAGAAAGAAAAAAAGCCACACACAGCAGCAATTCGCTGATGCTATGGGCATTAAGAGATCACTTATCGGGGCTTACGAAGAAGACAGGGCTGAGCCTAAATATGATTTGCTAAAAAAAATAGCAGAATACTTTGACCTCACGATAGACGAGTTTATTAACGAAAATATCAATGACAACTGGAAACCCAAGCCAAAAAGCCAGGGTTCGAACCTGAGAATTCTCAGCATCTCTGTAGATAAAGACGATAAAGAAAACATAGAAATGGTGCCTGTGAAAGCCAGTGCCGGTTACCTTAACGGTTTCTCGGATCCTGAATACATCAGAGACCTTCCTAAATTTCAGCTTCCGCTTCCTTTTCTGAAACAGGGAACATTCAGGGCCTTTGAAATTTTAGGAGACTCCATGTTACCCATCCAGTCTGGAAGCATTATCCTTGCCGAATACATGGACAACTGGAATGATGTAAAAGCAGGAGAAACCTATATCATCATCAGCAAAAATGAAGGTGTGGTTTACAAAAGAGCCGGGAATCGTTTTAAGGAAAATAAGGAACTGAAATTGATATCTGATAACAAGATCTACGATCCATATACCATTCCCTCAGATGAAATTCTGGAAATATGGAAAGCAAAAGCATTCATTTCCTCTACCCTTCCTGACCCCACACCGGAGCCTACTATTGAAACATTAAGCAGCATGATGGCCCAAATGCAGAAATCAATCTCGCAACTCAACAAAAACTAAAGAGGAAAACATTAGCTTAACCAGCCGGAAACGGACATTTGTCATAAAATTAAAATAAAGAAAGCAGGTTCCTCCTGCTTTCTTTATTTTTGAACCCAATGAACAAAACCCAACAGTTTATACAAGACAGGTTAAACGACAGAAAGGATAAAGGATCACTAAGAAAACTATCCCTTGCCCATTTGCCTGTAGACTTTTGTTCCAATGATTATCTGGGCTTCTCCAGGTCAGCGCTTCTCAAAGAACGTATAGAAAGCATGCTTCATCAGGTACCACAGCTATCGGTCGGCTCTGGTGGTTCCAGGCTCCTGAGCGGAAATCATTCCTTTACCGAACAGACAGAAACATTGATCGCGGCATTTCACCAGGCAGAAAGCGGTTTAATCTTTAACTCAGGTTACGATGCCAATATTGGCCTCATTTCCAGTCTGGCACAACGTGGAGATACCATCATCTCTGATGAACTCATTCATGCCAGCCTGATCGACGGCGCCCGGCTGAGTCATGCGAGCAGATATACCTTTAAACATAACGACCTGGACTCGCTGGAAGCTAAACTCAGACTGGCTACAGGCAATATTTATGTACTCGTAGAAAGTGTTTATTCCATGGACGGTGACCTGGCCCCATTGATAGAAATTAATGACTGTTGTAAAAGACATGGTGCAAACCTGATTGTAGACGAAGCACATGCCTTAGGGATCTTCGGAGCTCATGGAAAGGGAAAGGTTCAGGAACTCAGTCTGGAAAAAGAGGTCTTTGCAAGGGTGGTCACCTTCGGCAAAGCTCTGGGCTGTCATGGCGCCATTGTTCTTGGCACTTCCGCCTTACGCCAATACCTGATTAATTTCGCCAGATCTTTTATTTATACTACAGCAGCCCCATTACATAGCATCATCTGTATTAATGCAGCTTACCAATTACTTACAGAAACAGATTATACCCCGCTCATCACCGGTCGGATCCAGCAATATGCCTTAAATATGGAAATGGCCGGAATTTCCGGAAAGATCAGTAACAGCAGCATACAAACGATACTTTACGACAGCAATACTGCAGCCAAATCTGCTGCAGAAAGTCTTCAGCAGAAAGGCATGGATGTTCGTGCCATCTTAAGCCCTACTGTTCCAAAAGGTACTGAGCGGTTGAGAATTTGCCTGCACACCTATAATAGCAATGAAGAAATTCAAACCCTGATCAGTCAGCTGATCTTATTAAGACAACATGAATAAAACTTATTTCATTACCGGGATCGGAACAGGTATCGGAAAAACCATAGTCAGCGCTATCCTGACAGAAAAACTTCAGGCAGATTACTGGAAACCCATTCAATCAGGAGACCTGGACAATAGCGACAGCCTTTTAGTAGCGCAGCTGATCAGCAATAAAAAAACCATTATTCATCCGGAGCAATTCAAGCTTAGCCAACCGCTTTCCCCGCATTTATCAGCCCGGATAGATGGCATAAACATTTCTGCAAGTGCGATAAAAGCTCCTGTAACCGACAATCATCTGGTGATTGAAGGAGCGGGCGGTTTAATGGTACCAATTAATGAACAAGAACTGATGCTAGATTTGCTGAAACCCTTAGAGGCAAAGATAATTGTCGTTTCGCAGAATTACCTCGGTAGCATCAACCATACCCTTCTGACACTCGAAGTCTTAAAATCCAGACAACTTGCAATAGAAGGCCTCATTTTCAATGGCACTCCTAATGAAGAATCCGAACGTTACATTACAACTTATACCGGGGTTCCAATATTGGGAAGAATCCCTCAGTTGGACACTCTGGATAAAGAACACATCCGGAAAGCCGCAGAACAGCTGATTTTCTGATAATATAAACCACAAAAAAAGGGAGCTAATTGCTCCCTTTTTTTTTATTAAAACGATCTTAAGATCTATTTTACTGCATCAATTACAGCTTTGAAAGCTTCAGGATGGTTCATTGCTAAGTCAGCTAAAACTTTACGGTTTAAACCGATGTTTTTAGCAGCTAATTTACCGATCAGTTGAGAGTAAGAAATACCATGTTGACGTGCTCCAGCGTTGATACGTTGAATCCATAGTCCACGGAATTCTCTTTTCTTAACTTTACGGTCACGGTATGCATATTGCAAACCTTTTTCTACCGTATTTTTAGCAATGGTGAAAACCTTACTTCTTGATCCCCAATAGCCTTTGGCCATATTAAGGACTTTTTTCCTTCTTCTTCTCGAAGCTACTGCGTTTACCGAACGTGGCATAGTGTGTTGTTTTTTGATAAACGGTGTTGCGTATTACAGCAAACTTACTACCGGATACCTGGTTAAAAATTTAATTATTTACCGATGGCAAGCATACGCTTAACGTTGCCCATATCAGCTGCGGACACCATTGAAGTGTGACCCAAATTACGCTTACGTTTAGTCGACATCTTAGTTAAGATGTGGCTTTTGTAGGCATTCTTCCTTGCGATTTTACCTGTTCCAGTAAGCGAAAAACGCTTTTTAGCACTGGAATTGGTTTTCATTTTTGGCATAACCTGTGTTTATTTATGTAATTTATTTATTTTTTAGCAACTTTTGGAGCCAGCGTTAAAAACATACGCTTGCCCTCTAATTTAGGTAATAACTCCACTTTACCGATATCTTCAAGCGCTTGTGCAAACTTCAGCAAGAGAATCTCTCCCTGCTCTTTGTAAACAATTGCTCTACCTTTAAAGTGTACGTAAGCCCTAACCTTCTCCCCGTTTTCCAGGAAGCTAACCGCGTGTTTCAGTTTGAACTGAAAATCGTGATCATTGGTATTAGGACCGAAACGGATCTCCTTAATTACGGTTTGTTTTGCGTTTGCTTTGATCTCTTTCTGCTTTTTCTTCTGCTCGTAAACAAACTTGCTGTAATCAATGATCCTACATACCGGAGGCACTGCATTTGGAGAAATCTCAACCAGATCCAATTCCAATTCGTCGGCAAGGGCTAAAGCTTTTGCCAAAGGATAGATCCCCGGTTCAACATTATCTCCAGCTAATCTAACCTCCTGAGCTCTGATAAACTGATTAATATTATGTTCTGCTTCTTTTTTCTTAAAAGGAGGACGTGGTCCCCTGTTAAATCCTGGTCTGCCTAATGCCAAATTTATATACTATTTAAATTGTTATTTCTTTAATTAATAATTCACTAAACTCCTGCTGAGTCATTTCTCCTAAATCTCCCTCACCATGTTTCCGCACTGATACCTTTCCCTCCGCCATCTCTTTCTCACCGATAATCAGCATATAAGGTATTTTTTTAACCTCTGCGTCCCTGATTTTCCGTCCGATTTTTTCATCCCGAAAGTCAATCAAACCGCGAATATCGGAATTATTTAGTTCATCTGAAACTTTTTTCGCATAATCTTCATATTTTTCAGAGATCGGAAGAATGATAAACTGCTCAGGGGAAAGCCATAACGGAAAATTACCAGCGCAATGCTCAATCAATACCGCGATGAAACGCTCCAGGGAACCAAATGGGGCCCTATGGATCATCACCGGACGGTGTTTCTGGTTATCACTACCTGTATATTCCAGTTCAAAACGTTCTGGTAAATTGTAATCCACCTGGATCGTTCCCAGCTGCCATTTTCTACCCAATGCATCTTTCACCATGAAGTCTAACTTCGGACCATAAAATGCCGCTTCACCATATTCCACTACAGTAGGTAAACCCTTTTCTGCAGCAGCTTCAATGATCGCAGATTCTGCCAGATGCCAGTTCTCATCAGAACCAATGTATTTAGATCTGTTCTCCGCATCTCTTAAAGACACCTGAGCGATATAGTCACTGAAACCCAAAGATTTAAATACATATAATACCAGGTCAATCACTTTCATGAATTCTTCTTTTACCTGATCCGGGCGACAGAATAAATGAGCATCATCCTGAGTAAACCCACGTACTCTTGTCAGTCCGTGAAGTTCTCCGCTCTGCTCATAACGATATACTGTTCCAAACTCTGCAAAACGCAAAGGAAGGTCTTTATATGAACGTGGTTTAACTTTATAGATCTCACAATGGTGAGGACAGTTCATCGGTTTAAGGAAGAACTCTTCTCCCTCCTGCGGAGTTTTTATCGGCTGGAAAGCATCCTTACCATATTTTTCATAATGACCCGAAGTAATGTACAGATTCTTATGTCCAATATGAGGAGTAACTACCTGCTCATATCCTGATTTAGCCTGTGCTTTAGTTAAGAACTGAACCAGACGTTCACGCAATGCCGCACCTTTAGGTAACCACAATGGCAACCCCATACCTACCTTCTCAGAGAAAGCAAACAATTCCAGCTCTTTACCTAACTTACGGTGATCTCTTTTCTTAGCCTCTTCAATCATATGAAGGTACTCAGTCAGCTCACTTGCCTTAGGAAAAGTAACCCCATAAATACGGGTTAACTGCTTTTTAGTTTCATCACCACGCCAGTAAGCGCCAGCCACATTCATCAATTTTACCGCTTTAACGAAACCGGTATTGGGAATGTGTGGTCCACGACAAAGGTCAGTAAACTGCCCCTGGTTGTAGAAAGTGATTTTTCCATCTTCCAGGCCCTCTAAAAGATCTAGTTTGTACTCATCACCTTTCTCCGTAAAATACTGAATTGCATCCGCTTTAGAAACATCTTCCCGCACAAAAACTTCTTTTTGTTTGGCCAGCTCAAGGATCTTGGTTTCGATCGCCTTGAAATCATCCGAAGAAAATTCTCTGTCGCCGAAATCTACATCATAATAGAAACCGGTTTCAATCGCAGGACCTATACCGAATTTTGTACCCGGATATAAAGCCTCTAATGCCTCCGCCATAATATGGGCAGAAGAATGCCAGAAAGTAGCTTTACCGGCAGCATCATTCCAGGTCAGCAACTTCACAGATGCATCACCTTCAATTGCTCTTGAAGAATCCCAGATCTCACCGTTAACTTCGGCGGCTAAAACGTTGCGCGCCAGTCCCTCAGAAATAGAGAGCGCGATTTGGTGGGCAGTTGTGCCCTTTTCATACTGACGACTGGAGCCGTCAGGTAAAGTAATGTTAATCATCTACAACTATGATTTAAAAATTAATAAAATTGATTGTATAAAAATCACCTACAATGTGATTTATTTCCTACAAAGATAAAACTAATATTCTGTACTTTCTAACCATCCGTTAGCTAAAACGTCTGCTAAATGCATTGTTTTTAATGGAATGTTATTTTTATCGATATATCCCTGCAAATGCATCAGACAGGACAGATCTGTAGAAATCACATATTCCGCCCCCTGTTCCAGTGCATTGTTAACCTTTTGCTCAGCCATAGCAGAAGAAATGGCATCAAACTTCACAGAAAAAGTACCGCCAAAACCACAGCACATATCTGTATCTTTCATTTCCACCATTTCCAGTCCATGAACCTTAGATAACAATTGTCTTGGTTCTGCTTTGATCTTACATTCCCTTAAACCGCTGCAGGAATCATGGTAAACTGCTTTACCATCCAGTTCAGCACCAAAATAATCTCTTTTCAGCACATTGACCAGGAAATCAGACAGCTCAAATATGTTAGACTGAATATTTCTACATTTATTGTGTACAATCGTATTGGTAAACAGGTCACTAAACCCGTTCTTTACCATCCCGACACAGGAGGCAGAAGGTGCCACAATATAATCTGTTTCTGAAAAATCATTCAGAAATTTAGTTCCGGTTTCTTTGGCCTGCTCCCAATATCCGGCATTATAAGCCGGCTGCCCGCAACAGGTCTGGGCAGAATTATAAAACACCTCACAACCCGCTTTCTCTAATAGCTTTATCGTATTAAATGCTGTCTCAGGATATAACTGATCAACAAAGCAAGGAACAAATAATTCTATCTTCATGTGTATCTATTCGTATTGATCCTGAACCCTTACAGATCCGGAATCTTATTAAAGTAAATTATGGTTAACCTTTAACCACTTTTGGTGCTACTTTCTTAAGCAGTAGCAAAAATATCAATCCCAGTACAAAAAACGAGGCCAATGCGAAAATGGAATTCCGGATACTTCCTGTCTGTTCCTCAATATAGGCAAAACTAAAAAGTCCGATCACCACAGCCAGCTTTTCCGTTACATCATAAAAACTAAAAAAGGATGCAGTATCCGGTGTGTTTTCAGGAATAAACTTAGAGTAGGTAGATCTGGACAACGACTGAATCCCTCCCATAATCAGGCCAACCACGGATGCCAATGCGTAAAACTCATATTCATTGGTAATAAAATAAGCATAAATACAAGTTAATACCCAGATACAAACCACCAGGATCAGCACACTCACATTCCCGATTTTCTTTGCCAGTTTAGACATCCAGATCGCACCTAAAATGGCCACCAACTGAATAATCAGGATGACCATGATCAGTTTTGAAGTACCCAGATGCAAAGTTTTCTCTCCAAACCCTGCCGCGGCCAGCATAATCGTCTGCACTCCCATGGAATAAAAGAAAAAGGCCAGCAGAAAGCGCTTCATCACTTTCATACTCTTTAATTGTCTCCACACTTTCCCTAACTCCTGGAAGCCACTACGCACCACACTTTTATTAATTGCCTCATAATTAGGACTACCCGCCGGTAACCTGCGAAATGGAATCTGGGCAAAACCAATCCACCAGATTCCCACCAACAGGAAGGATAACCTTGCCGGCAGTGAAGCATCAGTAATACCAAAAAGTTCTGGCTTCAATACAAAGACAAAACAAATAATTTGCAGCAATACACTACCTACATAGCCATATGCATAACCTTGCGCACTCACCTGGTCCTGCCGATCTTTTGTGGCAATCTCCGGCAAATAAGAATTGTTAAACATCACCCCGCCGATATAGCCCATTGCAGCAATAGCAAAACAGATCACCCCCAGTTCCAGCGTATCCAGTTTAAAGAAAAATAAACCAATGCAGGCCAAACTCCCCAGATACGTGAAAATCTTCATAAAGATCTTCTTATTGCCCCTGTAATCTGCTGTAGCCGATAAAATCGGTAGCAGGATCACCATGATCAGATAAGCCAGCGAAAGTGCATAATTCGATAAAGCTGTATTCGTAAACGTACGGCCAAAAAAAGTCACTTTATCCCCATGCTCTGCAGTCGTGGTGATAATCGTATAATAAGCCGGAAAAATAGTGGAGGTGATGACTAAATTATAAGCGGAATTTGCCCAGTCAAAGAAGGCCCATGACCGGATAACTTTCTTGTCGTTTTTCTGTTCCATGTATTAAATAAGGCAACTAAAGTAGCTAAAAAACAACAATACGGCTAATTTACTTTTTCCAGTTTAGCCGCACCTGATTTCTTTTCGTCTACATTCTTTGGGTTCCCTTTATAATAAATTTCACTTGAACCGGAAGTTTTCACCTTTAAATCATTTAACACATTGATATTGGCTTTCCCTGTACCATCAACAGTAATGTCATAAATACCAGCAACAAAATCAAAAGCTTCTACCTTAGATGTTCCGCTTGTTTTCAGCACATGAGTTCCGGTTTGTCCGCTCAACGATAACCTGCCTACCCCATCAATTTTTGTCGTCACTTTGCCGGCACTCAGGTTTAGTTTCACATCAGAACTACCACTTAGATCCATTTTCAAGTCCTTCACATAAACCGGTCCTTCTCCGATTATACGTACCATTCCGCTGGTATTCAACTCAGTCAATTCCCCAATTCCCGCATAGATCACCACAGAGTCCGTTCCGCAATAGCTGCCATTTTCCAGTTTCAGCTCTAATTCGCTTCCACTTACCCTGGATCTGATGTGACTCATCACATTGGAATCAGCCTGAATTTTCACGTTGTAGGTACTATCCTGGGTTAAAATCAACTTTATTGTTCCGCTCACCTTAATTTTATCATAACTTTTCAGTTCCACCACTTTACTGGTCTGAATTCCTGAATCTTCTACACATTTCGAGGTACATCCTGCTAAAAACACAGGGATAGCAAGTACAATAAGGCTTAATTTCTTCATAGGTATATAGATTTGTTGCAATTTAAAGATAATAGTTTTTACCATCAGTTTTAATTTTTCCCGCATCCAGCAATTCCCGGATCCGGTCCAGTTTCTCATTTTCAGTTCCCATTTTTGTGCCACTGATCAGTTCTTCAATCGTCCGTGCCTGTGTTTGTAACAGTGTGATCAGCTCAAAATCAATACGTTCAGAAAGCAGCTCCAGATCGTCTTCTTTTTTTTCTGCAAGACAAACATCACAAACGCCACACTTATCGGCATTGGGCTCATCAAAATACCTTAACAACTGAACATTCCGGCATTCCGCATTTCCGGTATAAGCCAATACCGCGTTAATCTGATCCAGTTGAATCTTTTTCCTCAGCTCGATGTATTTCACATCAATATCCATATGGATAAAGTCTACCCTCGGACGGATATATTGCAATTGAGGCTGATCAGATTGAGGCAAATAAGACAATAATCCCTGTTCTTCCAGGTTGCTGATCATTTTCCTTGCTGTGCTAAATGACAAACCTACCTTTTTGGCAATTTCGTTTTCTTCGATCTTCACATATTGATCAAATGCTCCCCCATAAGATCTTAAGATCGCCTTTATAAGCGGGTCGTATCCTGCATTTTCAATTTGAAAACGGTAAACATCTTCATGAGAAGCTGTAAACAAAACCCTGGAAGGCAAAAAAATATTTTCCGACAAAGTCAGATAACCATCGTGCTCCAGAAACTTCAGGGCAGCCATTGTTTTGATCACTCCGATATTGAATCTTTTGCAAAAATCGGCAAGGTCAAAATTAAAGGTCAGCCCTTCCCCTGCGCCAAAAGCCAGCTGGAAGTAATTGCCCAGGTAATGGTATGTTTTTTTGATGTCTTCAACAGTTGGAAAATGATCAGCATATTTGGTTCGTAAAGCCATCTGATCAGATTTATTGGCCAGCAATACTGCATAAGCTTTTTGCTCATCTCTTCCTGCCCGGCCAGCTTCCTGATAATAGGCTTCCAGGCTCTCCGGTAAATCCAGGTGTACAACAAAACGAACATCTGCTTTATCGATTCCCATTCCGAAGGCATTGGTCGCTACCATCACCCTGATCTTATTCTTTTTCCATTCTTCCTGTTTTCTAAACCGCTCTGCCCTTTCTATCCCCGCATGGTAAAAATCAGCGGCAATCTGGTTCCTGATCAAAAAAGATGCGACCTCTGCTGTTTCCCTCCTGTTGCGAACATAAACCAATCCGCTTCCCTTCACATTCCTGACAATATCGATTAGTTTCTTATATTTATCTTCTTTATCCAGCACGACATAGCTCAGGTTCTTACGCTCAAAACTCTGAACAAATACTTTAGCTTCTCTAAACTTTAATTTCTCTGCAATATCGGCCCTGACAAACTGAGTTGCTGTAGCCGTAAGCGCCAGAACAGGCACTTTGGGGTGAAGCTCCCTGATTTCCGCAATCTGCTGATAAGGAGGCCTGAAGTCATATCCCCACTGGGAAATACAATGGGCTTCATCTACCGCAATCAGGTTTACATTCATATACGAAATCCGAACCCGTACAATTTCTGATAATAAACGTTCCGGAGAAAGGTATAAAAACTTAATTTTACCGTAAATGCAGTTGTCGAGCAGGATATCAATTTCCCTTTTCCCCATTCCCGCATAAATTGCGACGGCCTCAATACCTTTCGCTTTCAGGTTCTCCACCTGATCTTTCATCAACGCAATCAGGGGAGAAATGACCAGACATATTCCTTCCTTTACCAATGCAGGTATCTGAAAGCAAAGGGATTTGCCTCCTCCGGTGGGTAGCAATGCCAGGGTATCATGACCATTTAAAACAGAACTGATAATGTCTGACTGCAATGGTCTGAAAGAATCAAATCCCCAGTATCTTTTTAGTATCTCGGCTTCACTCATAAAAAGGTTACTCATCAAAACTATAAAAATGAACTGATATTATTAAATTGCGGGCTAATTTATACGATCCACCGCTATGAAGAAATCTTTACTCCCGCTATTATTCCTGTTTGTTTTTCAGTCCTCATTTTCCCAGGAAAAGAAATGGGACATCGAAAAATATAAGGGTCCTACAAAAAATTTCAGCATAGATACTGATGAGGGTACCTGGATGAACCTGGATGTGAGTGCTGATGGTAAAGACATCGTTTTTGATTTGCTTGGCGATATATATATCATGCCTGTTACAGGTGGCTCTGCTGTTTTATTGAGTGGAGGTATTCCCTGGGACATTCAGCCCCGCTTTAGCCCGAATGGCAAATACATCTCCTATACCAGCGATAAGAATGGTGCAGACAATATCTGGATCATGAACCGCGATGGTTCCAATAAAAGACAAGTTACTAAAGAGACTTTCAGGTTATTAAATAATGCCACCTGGGCACCAAACAGTGAATACCTGGTCGCCAGAAAACACTTCACAGGGTCCCGTTCCCTGGGTGCAGGAGAAATGTGGATGTATAGTATTTATGGTGGCGAAGGGGTACAGCTGACCAAACGAAAAAATGATCAGCAGGATGCCGGTGAACCTAATATCAGTCCAAATGGCAGGTATCTTTACTTTAGTGAAGACATGGCACCCGGTCCGAATTTTGAATACAGTAAAGATCCGAATGGTCTGATTTATGCCATCCGTCAACTGGATATGACCACTGGAAAATTCAGCAACCTGATTGCTCCTCAGGGTGGTGCCGCAAGGCCCCAGATTTCTCCTGATGGAAAAATGATGGCCTATGTAAAACGTGTCCGCCTTAAATCAGTATTGTACATTCAGAATCTGCGTACCGGCGAGGAATGGCCTGTTTACGAAGACCTTTCTCATGATCAGCAGGAAACCTGGGCGATATTTGGTGTGTATCCAAACTATGCCTGGACACCAGATGCCAAAAACCTGATATTCTACGCAAAAGGAAAGATCAAAAAAATCGACCTGGCTACATTGAGTACCAGCGACATCCCTTTCCGGGTAACCAGTAACCATACGGTTCAGGAAGCTTTACATTTCCCTCAGTCCGTATTCAATGCCGAATTCGATGTAAAAATGATCCGTCAGCTCTGCACCTCTGCAGATGGAAAAATGGTTGTTTTTAATGCCGCAGGATTCCTTTACAAAAAAGAACTCCCTAACGGAACTCCGGAAAGGGTAACCAATGGGATCGACTTTGAATTTGAGCCTAAAATCAGCAATGACGGAAAATATGTAATTTATACGACCTGGAATGATGAACTCAAAGGAGCCATCAAAAGGACAGACCTTAAATCAGGAAAAACCATTACCCTGACAGATGAAAAAGGATTTTATTACTCCCCCTCCTATTCCAATAAAGGAGATAAAATCATCTTCAGAAAAGGCATAGGAAACGATGTATTAGGCTATGCTTATGGTAGAGGAACAGGAATTTTTATTATGCCGGCAAATGGTGGCACAAAAACCCTCGTTTCAGATAATGGTATTAAGCCGCAATTTAATGCTGATGATACCCGGATTTATTTCCAGGGAAATGAAGGAGGAAAAAAAGCGTTTAAAAGCGTCGATCTTAACGGCGCCAACGAAAGAACCCATTATACCTCTACTTATGTGACCCAGTTTACGCCAAGCCCGGATGGTAAATGGATGGCCTTTACAGAGCTGTTCAACGTATACATCACCCCAATGGTGACTGTGGGCAGTCCACTTGAACTGTCTTCTACGAACAAATCTATCCCGCTTACCAGGGTAAGTGCCGATGGTGGAACTTATATCCACTGGAGTAACGACAGTCAGAAGCTCTTCTGGACACTTGGAGATCAATACTTTAGCAGAGAGATTAAAAGCGCTTTTAATTTCACAGATTCGGGAAACCAGGCGGTTCAAAAACCTGATACCACCGGTATTTCCATCGGACTAAAGCTCAAAAGCGATATGCCTGCAGGTTTACTTGCCCTGAAAGGAGCCAGAATTGTGACCATGAAAGGTGACGAAGTGATTGAAGAAGGAACAATTCTGATCGAAAATAATAAAATCATCGCCATTGGAAAAGCATCGGAATTATCTGTTCCTGATCAGGCAAGGGTAATTGATGTAACGGGCAAAACAATTATGCCTGGAATAGTCGACGTGCATGCGCACCTGAGAACCAGTCCGGATGGAATTTCACCGCAACAGGACTGGTCTTATATGGCTAACCTTGCTTTTGGGGTAACGACCTCGCACGACCCATCTTCCAATACGGAAATGGTATTCAGTCAGTCTGAAATGTTAAAAGCAGGAAGAATGGTTGGGCCACGCTTATATTCTACAGGCTCTATCTTATACGGTGCAGACGGAGATTTCAAGGTCACTATCAATAGCCTCGAGGACGCCCTTTCTCACCTTAAAAGATTAAAAGCAGTTGGCGCATTCTCTGTAAAATCTTACAATCAACCCAGAAGAGACCAACGTCAGCAGATACTGGAAGCCGCCAGGCAGTTAAAAATGGAAGTGGTGCCTGAAGGAGGATCGACATTTTTTACCAATATGAATATGGTAGCCGATGGACATACCGGGATTGAACATAGCATCCCTGTAGCCCCGGTTTATAAAGATGTAACTTCTTTCTGGAACAATACCAACGTGGCTTATACCCCTACCCTGATCGTAAGTTATGGCAGTCAGTGGGGAGAAAACTACTGGTATGACCGGACCAATGTATGGGAAAATGAAAGGCTGATGGCTTTCACCCCACGTTCCATCATTGACTCACGCGCCAGAAGAAGAACGACTTCAGAATATGGAGATTACGGACATATTGAAGTTGCCAAAGCCACCAGACAAATTGCCGATGGCGGAACAAAAGTAAACCTGGGTGCACATGGACAGATTCAGGGATTAGGTGCACATTGGGAGTTATGGATGCTGGTACAAGGAGGAATGACTCCGTTACAAGCCATTCGCAGTGCAACCTTAAACGGGGCAGCATACCTTGGAATGGATAAAGAAATCGGTTCACTGGAAACAGGTAAACTGGCAGATCTGATTGTAATGGATGCCAATCCTTTAAATGATATCCGGAATTCTGAAAAAATCAAATATGTAGTGATCAATGGTAGAATTTATGATAGCCTGTCGATGAATGAAATTGGTAGCCGTGAAAAACTTCGTGGCAAACTATGGTTTGAAATGGGCAAAGGAATGATTTATAGCTTCCCGACCGGGATTGCAGAGACATGGACTTATACAATTCCTAATTGCGATTAACCTCATCTTGAGGAGCTTGTCCGTATTAAGCCGTTCTTTAAAAAAAGAGCATATTCTTCAAAGACTGAAATCTTTTGCACGCTGGAGGGCGGCAAAATTTTCTATGTCTTTTCAGAACATGCTCTTTTTTTTATAAATACTGCATGATATATTGCTCACTACATGAGCGAACCCCGGTCCGTCCAGGTTTAAATTCGCCCTCTTCTGCTTTAAGAAGGTCTTTCAACATCATGTGATTGTACAATCATTGTTTTAAAGAAAAAGTATCCTCTGCTTTGAAGACGTTCGAATATTTACCCTTCAGCAAAGATTCGGGGATGAAAAGGAGAGGATACTTTTTCTTTATTACCTTCCGGAGCAAAAATAAATTTAGATGCCAGATAGAAATGGCCGATAAACTCAACAGCAAATTAAAGCTAACGGGCAATTAATAAAGATCATTCGAATAAGGGACAAAGTCCTTTAACTTCGGCAAGGGACTGATTTTAATGATTTTACTGCGCTTACTGTTTTTTTTATCCGAATCGTCATACTCCTCTGCCTGCAGATAAACACCTGTAGACAAATTAAAATCGACCGCACTCATTCCAAGGGGATTTGAAGTTCTGGAGCTATATCCTATCAATTCGAAATTTCCATTTTGATAACGAAATTTATGACGAAAGTGACCTCTTAAAAGCTGACAGAAAACATCAATCACTCCTGCTTTTATCGTTACCTTTGAAAACCCATATCCATCCCTGTATCCATCTTTTCCATTAGGAAACTGTTCATTAATCGCTTTGTCAGTCTGGATATTTCGCTGAAATCCACCGCCTTTTTTTGCAAAATATATTTCCAGACGATAAGGAGAAGTATCCGCAGTAGTATCCTGAGTAACAACTACAGAGTCAGCCAGTAAATCTTTATTCAGATCTCCTTTCGCCATAGAAACGATCACATTAAAATTTTCCTGGGCACGGAGCGATGCAGAAAAAATAACGAAGCAAAGCGGCAACAAAGAAAGTATTTTGATCAGTTTGACAGATCTTTTCATCGTATTAAATATTTTGAGCGATCACATAACCATTCGCCCATGCCCATTGAAAATTATATCCACCCAGCCATCCTGTTACATCTATACATTCCCCGCCAAAAAACAACCCCGGAACACGTTTACATTCCAGCGTTTTTGAAGACAGTTCATTCGTATCAATGCCCCCACGCATTACTTCCGCTTTATCATACCCCTTATCACCTGCAGGTTTTACCTTAAACAGGTGAATCGTTTTTTGAATTGCCTCCAGCTCTGTTTTAGTCAGTGCAGCTACCGGCTTCTCTATTGGCAGGAATTTCCCCATCGCATCGGTAAACTTCTTAGGATAAATCCGGTTCAGTAAGGTCGATAACAATAGCTTCCCATTCGACTTCCGTTCAGCTTCTATCAGTTCCAGAATATCCTGTTTTGGCAATAAATCTATATTGATAGACTCTCCCCTTCTCCAATACGAGGAAATCTGCAGGATTGCAGGCCCACTCAATCCCCAATGGGTAAACAGGATGTTCTCTTCAAAAGAGATCTTCTCGTTACTCACTTCACAGAAGACTGAGTTTCCTGATAATTTTGCATACCATTCTTCATCTTTTCCGGTGATGGTTAACGGAACAAGTGCTGGCGCCGTTTCAATGATTTTCAGATCATGTTTTCTGGCAAAACGCAGCGCGAAATCTGTAGCACCCATTTTGGGAATTGGTAAGCCGCCTGTAGCAACCACCAGCTTTGGCGCTTTTAACGTGCGCGACTTGTTTCCTTTATCAAAATGAACCTCAAATCCTGCTGTCGTTTGTTCAATTTCGTTCACCTGTGCATCGCAAATAATCTGTTGTCCAAAGTCCTCACAAATACTCGTAAATGCCGCCACAATATCTTTTGCATTCTTTCCGTCAGGAAAAAGTTGCCCTAATGTTTTCTCTTTTCCGGTGATTCCATAAGTCTCAAAAAAACTGATCGTATCTTCTACCGTCCACTGCGTAAATGCGGATTTGGAAAAGTGTTTGTTATTGGAAATGAACTGTTCATCAGTGGCAAACAGATTGGTATAGTTACACCTTCCTCCACCGGAAATCAGGATTTTCGCTCCCGGCTTATCACTTTTTTCCAACAATATTACCCTTTTCCCCAAATAGCCCGCCTGAACCGCACACATCAAACCGCAGGCCCCGGCGCCAATAATTATAGCATCTACATCCATCAATCCGTTTATATTGTTATTTTTGTGCAAAATAAGCATAACTTTTTCATATCGATATGGCAAAACAAATAAGTGATTTAAAATTAGGCATATTAGGTGGCGGTCAATTGGGCAGGATGTTGATACAGGAAGCCATCAATTATAATTTAACCACTTTAATTTTAGATCCGGATACAGACGCTCCATGTAAACACCTCGCAAACTACTTTGAATGTGGTTCTATCACTGATTTCGACACCGTATATAATTTCGGAAAAAAAGCAGACATCATTACTATTGAAATAGAGAAAGTAAATATTGAAGCACTGGAACAACTGGAGAAAGAAGGCAAACACGTTTATCCTCAATCCAGGGTAATCCGTTTGATTCAGGATAAAGGTGTTCAAAAACAATTTTTCAAAGAAAACAACATCCCTACTGCACCGTTTCAACTGGTTAACACCAAAGAAGACATGCGCAATAGTCATTTTCCATTCCCTTACATCCTGAAACAGCGTAAAGACGGTTATGATGGTAAAGGAGTGATGAAGATAAACAACCTGGCAGATATAGAAAATGCTTTTGATGCACCATGTTTAATCGAGCAACTGGTAGATTTCGAGAAAGAAGTCGCCGTAATTGTTTCCAGAAACCCTAACGGAGATGTAAAAACATTCCCGATGGTGGAAATGGAATTCAACGCAGAAGCAAACCTGGTAGAATTTCTGATTTCTCCTTCCACTTACCCGGCATCCATTCAGCATAAAGCGGAGACCATTGCTAAAAATATTGCTTCCTCACTGAACATTACCGGATTATTGGCGGTAGAAATGTTCATCACTAAAAACGGAGATATCCTGGTGAATGAGCTTGCCCCACGTCCACACAATAGCGGACACCATACCATTGAAGGAAATTATGTTTCTCAGTTTGACCAGCATTTACGAGCCATCTTCAACCTTCCATTAGGGGATACACGCACCATAAACAATGCCGTAATGATCAATCTTCTCGGAGAAAAAAATCATAATGGGGTGGCCAAATATCAGGGATTAGAAAAAATCATGGCCATTGAAGGAGTATACATCCACCTTTATGGTAAAAAATATACCAAACCTTTCCGCAAAATGGGACACGTTACCATTGTAGATCAGAACCGCGAGAAGGCTATAGAAAAAGCCAATTATATTAAAGACACACTAAAAGTTATTTCCTAATGAGCATACAAGTAGGCATTATTATGGGCAGCAAGTCTGACCTTCCTATCATGAAAGACGCAGCCGATATCTTAAAAGAATTCGATATCCAATTTGAAATGACCGTAGTGTCTGCTCACCGCACGCCGGAAAGAATGTTTGAATACGCAAAACAAGCTGCATCAAGAGGATTAAAAGTGATCATCGCCGGTGCCGGTGGTGCTGCACATTTACCGGGAATGGTAGCTTCAATTACCACATTACCTGTAATTGGCGTGCCGGTAAAATCTTCTAATTCTATTGATGGATGGGATTCTATATTGTCTATCCTGCAAATGCCAAATGGCATTCCTGTAGCAACCGTAGCACTAAACGCTGCAAAGAATGCAGGTTTACTTGCGGCTCAGATCCTGGCAACAGCCAGCCCGGAGCTTTCAGCAAAAATGCAGGCTTATAAAGACGATCTTAAGAAAAAGATCGAAGAAAGTGCCATAGATCTTGAAAATTATTAATTGAGATTAGGATCCTGAGGGAAATTACTCACATGGGCGTATTTAGGCCCAAGATTAATGATTACCTCCTTCCAGAGTTCCTCTTCATTGTTAGAGAATACCACATCAGCATGAAACTGATCGGACACAATCCAGGTATTCTCTTTCATTTCATTCTTTAGCTGAACGCCCGACCATCCGGAATACCCGATAAAGAATTTAATATCAGCAGGCTGAATGCTGTGGTTATTAATCAGCACTTTTAAAGTCTCAAAATTCCCCCCCCAACATACCCCTTTCGCAATCTCTTCTCCGTCTGTGATCAGGTCCTGACGCCTATGGATAAAATGAATGGTATCAATCGCCACCGGCCCCCCAAGATAAACCGGAAAATCGCCACCAACAAAGTCAGGCACTAAATCATTGAGCAACAAAGTACTGCGCTGATTCAGGATAAAACCTACTGTTCCCTCCTCCTGATGCTCGGTAAGAAAAACTACAGAACGCTTAAAATTAGGATCCATTAAGAATGGTTCTGAAATTAATAATTTACCTGCTGATGGCTCTAATCGACTTAACATTTCGGAAATTTAGCGATAAAATTAAATAAACTAAAACCTATTTTTGTACATGGAGCTGAATAAAGAAAATCTACAGAATTTAAGACAGGAATACCGCTCAGCAGAACTAGCCGAAACTGATGTGGAAAGTAATCCCATCCTGCAGTTTAAAAAATGGTTTACCGAGGCCGTAGATGCCCAGATCTTCGAGCCCAATGTCATGACACTGGCGACGGCAAATTCCGACAGCAAGCCCTCTGCACGTATCGTCCTTTTAAAGGGCTTTGATGAAGATGGTTTCGTATTCTTCACGAATTACGATAGTGACAAAGGAAAAGATCTGGCAGAAAACCCGCAGGCATCACTGGTGTTCTTCTGGGCTGAGCTGGAAAGACAGGTACGCATAGATGGAGTAGTCAGCAAGATTGACGCAGCAGCATCTACCGATTATTTTCACTCCCGTCCGATCGGAAGTCAGATTGGGGCCTCGGCCTCTCCGCAAAGCAGGGTGATCCCGAACAGGGAATCTTTAGAAGAGAAAGTAGCAGAACTGAGTACCGCTTACCAGGACAAAGAAATTCCACGCCCGCTTCATTGGGGAGGGTACCTGGTAGAACCTACACATATTGAATTCTGGCAAGGCAGGCCAAGCAGGCTGCATGATCGTTTAAATTATCAGTTGGTGGATGGTTCATGGATTATCAATAGATTAGCACCCTAATTACTCATTACCATAAAAAAACTTAAATGAAGAACATCGCAGTGATTGGCTCAGGAACAATGGGCAATGGAATCGCACATACTTTTGCGCAATTCGGATATCAGGTCAACTTAATTGATATTAACAATGAAGCTTTGGAACGCGCCATCAGTACCATCGGAAAAAACCTGGATCGTCAGGTCACCAAAGGTACAATTACGGAGTCCGACAAAGCAAATACCCTGAAAAACATTACGAATTTCACTCAGATCGCAGAAGGCGTCGCCAATGCAGACCTGATTGTGGAAGCGGCAACAGAAAATCTGGAGCTGAAGTTAAAGATCTTTAAAGACCTGGATTCTTTTGCCAAACCGGAGGCTATTCTGGCCAGTAATACCTCCTCCATTTCCATCACCAAAATAGCTTCTGTAACCAGCAGGGGAGATAAAGTGATCGGTATGCATTTCATGAACCCGGTTCCGGTGATGAAGCTGGTAGAGGTGATCAGGGGTTATGCTACCAGTGATGAAACCACCGCCACCGTAATGGACCTTTCGACAAAACTGAGTAAGGTTCCGGTAGAAGTAAATGATTATCCTGGCTTCGTAGCCAACAGGATTCTGATGCCGATGATCAACGAAGCCATTTATACCTTGTATGAAAGCGTAGCTGGTGTGGAAGAGATCGATACCGTAATGAAACTGGGAATGGCACACCCGATGGGCCCGCTTCAACTGGCAGATTTTATAGGCCTGGATGTTTGTCTGGCTATCTTAAATGTGCTCCATGACGGATTCGGAAATCCTAAATATGCACCCTGCCCCTTACTGGTAAATATGGTGACTGCAGGAAGCAAAGGTGTAAAATCCGGTGAAGGGTTTTATAACTATGCCAAAGGTATTAAGGAAGCAGTTGTTGCAGCCAAGTTTAGCAAATAATATCAATTACAAGCCTTTTATACTAACTTTACCCCATGAACGAAAATCTTGATCCCAATTCAGAAAGCTTAACTCCCTTTGAACGTGATATTGAAAAAGTATTGCGCCCGCAGGAATTTGAAGACTTTACGGGTCAGGATAAGATCATGGAAAACTTAAAAATCTTTGTCAAGGCTGCAAAGTTACGCGGAGAACCTTTGGACCATGTTTTACTGCATGGTCCTCCGGGACTTGGCAAAACCACCCTCTCTTATATCATTGCCAATGAAATGGGTGTAGGAATTAAAGTAACTTCCGGCCCTGTTCTGGATAAACCCGGAGATCTTGCCGGATTACTCACTAATCTGGAATCAGGAGACATCTTATTTATTGATGAGATCCACCGTCTGAGCCCTCTTGTGGAAGAATACCTGTATTCTGCTATGGAGGATTTTAAGATTGACATCATGCTGGAAAGTGGCCCAAATGCCCGTTCTGTACAGATTTCACTGAACCCTTTCACCCTGGTCGGAGCCACAACCCGATCCGGATTATTAACCGCACCATTAAGGGCACGGTTTGGAATCAATTCCCGACTCGCGTACTATGATGCAAAATTACTAACCACAATCGTTCTGCGGTCCTCGGATATTTTAAAAACCCCGATTACCGAAGAGGGAGCTTACGAAATTGCCCGCCGCAGCAGAGGTACACCCCGTATCGCCAATGCGCTGTTAAGAAGAACCCGGGATTTTGCACAGATCAAAGGAAACGGACAAATCGATACTGAGATTGCCAGATATGCTTTAAGAGCCTTAAATGTTGATGAACATGGTCTGGATGAAATGGACAACAAGATCCTGGTGACCATCATTGACAAGTTCAAAGGAGGTCCTGTGGGTCTGAAAACCATCGCTACTGCCGTCGGTGAAGATGAAGGCACGATCGAAGAAGTTTACGAACCATTCCTGATTCAGGAAGGTTTTCTGATGCGTACTTCCAGAGGAAGAGAAGTCACCGAAGCCGCCTATAAACACCTGCAAAAGAATTTCCCCGGACAAACTGGGAAATTATTTTAGAAATTCAACCTGTTTAGGCATCATTTCTGATCTTATTAGCTAAATTTAGCTGATTATGAATATAGAAACAAGAAAACTTACCCTAGCAGATTACAATGATTTGAAAGAATCAATGCAACAGGCCTATGATACCCTGGGTGGACAGATATGGAGCAGAAGCAGCATTGAAAGATTACTTAAATTATTTCCGGAAGGTCAGCTCTGCATTGCGGTAGACGATAAAGTGGTGGCTTGTTCCCTATCAATCATCGTAGATTATGATGAGTATGGTGATAAACATACCTATAAAAATATTACCGGAGATTATTCCTTCTCTACTCACGATGCTGAAGGAGATGTATTGTATGGAATAGAAATATTTGTAAGCCCTGAATTCAGGGGATTAAGACTGGGCAGAAGGTTATATGAAGCCAGAAAAGAGCTTTGCGAAAGCCTGAACCTGAAAAGTATCATTGCCGGAGGGAGAATCCCACGCTATCATGAATATGCGGCAACCCTCAGTCCCAGACAGTATATTGATAAGGTAAAAGCAAAAGAGATCTTCGATCCTACCCTGACTTTCCAGATCTCCAATGATTTTCACGTCCGGAAAGTACTCAAAAATTACCTGCCCGGAGACCATGAGTCCAAAGATTATGCAACGCTGCTGGAATGGAACAATATTTACTACCAGGGGATAGACGCTTCTGCACGCTCAGCAAAAACCATCAGAATTGGTTTGGTACAATGGCAAATGCGTCTTTTTCCAGATATCGATGCCTTTTACGAACAGGTGGAATTCTTTGTGGATGCAGTGAGTGGATATAAATCAGACTTCATCATGTTCCCGGAGTTCTTTAATACGCCACTCTTGCAACCTTACAACCATCTGCCTGAAATGGAAGCCATGCGTAAACTGGCAGAGCAGACAGAAGAGATTGTACAAAAGATTCAGGAATATGCCGTTTCCTATAATGTAAATGTAATTTCGGGCAGTATGCCCATTATAGAGAATAACAAACTTTATAATGCGACCTATTTATGCCATAGAAGTGGTAAGACTGAAGAATACAGAAAAATCCATATTACCCCTAATGAGCAGAAATATTATGGAATGGTGGGTGGCGACAAAATCCAGGTTTTTGATACCGATTGCGGAAAAATAGGTATCCTGATTTGTTACGATGTAGAATTCCCGGAATTGAGCCGGATTTATGCAGATCAGGGGATGCAGATTCTTTTTGTTCCCTTCCTGACCGATACACAAAATGGCTATACCAGGGTAAGAAGATGTGCCCAGGCCAGAGCGATTGAAAATGAGTGTTATGTAGCCATTGCCGGATGTGTGGGTAACTTACCAAAGGTAAACAACATGGACATTCAATTTGCGCAATCTGCAGTATTTACACCTTCCGACTTTGCCTTTCCCACCAATGCGGTAAAAGCAGAAACTACTCCGAATACAGAAATGATGCTGGTAGTCGACGTAGACCTTCATTTACTGGATGAACTTCATCATTTCGGGACCGTAAAAATCCTGAAAGACCGTCGTAAAGATCTTTATGAAGTGAGGTTATTAAAATAATCAGCTGATCAATATTACCTGTCGGAATACGCTAAACCTATGTAAGCCGCATTCCGACAGGTATTTTAAGTTTCTGTTATTTTAGGAAATCCCTCTTTAGTTTACTCAGCTATACATGAGCTTTAGGAATGTCTGAAAAATAGCCAATAAATCAGCAATGCAAGTACCAATATCGGAATGATCCATTTCAAAACCGGTCCGGCACCATTCTTATCATATTCATTTACAGCCTGAGGAGATGGTCCGGGATCATCCTCATGTTTAGAATAATTCGTTTCTATTGGCTTATGCGGTTTTAACGGATCCTCTTCGTGTTGTGGATTAATATTTTCCATGATTTCAATGTTTAATTCCAGTTTACATAACAACACCTTATCTTTTAAAAGGTTTTAAGGCTAAATCTTATCTTTGTAGCCGATGTTGAACAATTCCGTGAAATATAGCAGGATGATTAAAGCCGAAGCCTTAAGGCTGGGCTTCATGCAATGCGGAATTGCCAAAGCAGATTTCCTGGAGGAAGAGGCCTCGAGATTGGAGAAATGGTTGAAAAACAACCACCATGGAGAAATGGGCTACATGGAGAACCACTTTGACAAACGGCTCGACCCAAGATTACTTGTGGACGACTCAAAATCAGTGATCTCTCTGACCCTGAACTACTTTCCTGAAGAAAGGCAGCAGGACCCCGATGCGCCTAAGATATCGAAATATGCCTATGGTACCGATTACCATCTGGTCATTAAGGATAAGCTTTTTCAACTGCTTAATTTTATTTCAGAAGAGATTGGTGAAGTCAGCGGACGTGCATTTGTCGATTCGGCTCCGGTGATGGACCGCGCATGGGCAAAACGCGCTGGTATTGGCTGGATTGGTAAAAACAGCAACCTGATTAATAAAAAGAGTGGCTCTTTCTTTTTCCTTGCGGAGCTGATCGTGGACCTTGAACTGGAATACGACAACCCTTTTGAGACGGATCATTGTGGAACCTGTACCAAATGTATAGATGCCTGCCCTACTGATGCCATCTTATCCCCTTTTATTATAGATGCGAAAAAGTGTATTTCTTATCTGACCATAGAATTAAGGGAAGAAATTCCGCAGTCTTTTAATGATAAGATGGAGAACTGGATGTTCGGATGTGACATTTGTCAGGACGTATGTCCCTGGAACAGGTTTTCAGTTCCCCACTCTGAACCGAAATTTCAACCCAATGAGAACCTGTTGCAGATGAAACGAGAGGACTGGCTGGACATTACGGAAGATGTATTTAAAACCATCTTTAAAAACTCAGCAGTAAAGCGGACCAAATTTAAAGGGCTGACCAGAAATATTGATTTTATTAAAACAGCACCAAAATAAAAAACTGCGCCATATATCGATGCGACGCAGTTCTTATTGTTTTTACTTTTTATTTTAGCAGCTTATCGATGAATCCAACTATTTCCGGATCATTGTAGTCGGCCGCACCTAAATGGTGAAATGCCAGTTTTCCCGATTTATCCAGAATCACAGTAGTAGGCATTGAGCCAGCAAAATATTCTTTAGGCACCTCACTCTCCGGCAAATAAACAGGAAGCGTATAGCCGTTCTTTTTCATGAATTCATTGGCCTCTTTATATTTACCGTCTACATCAACCATGATAAAAACCAACTGCTCATTATCTTTATATTTAGTATATAAAGCTTGAATAGAGGGCATTTCAGCAATGCATGGAGGGCACCAGGTAGCCCAGAAATTAACAAAAACTACTTTCCCTTTTAATTCAGCAAGGCTGATGGATTTGCCCTTCCCATCGGCAAAGGTGACTTGTTCTCCACCAGGTACCGCAACCGAAGCATCTGCTTCCGGCGCTGAACTTTTTGGTATTGCAGGCGCCTGAACCAATCCTATTTTCATCAGGCTTTGGATCACCCAGCCTTTTGCCTCCGGACTAAATATGAGAGTAAGCACAAATAAAATGGCTACTGCCATACTGATATTCGAAAATGTGAACCAATTCTTTTTTTGCAGGTTATTATTTTGATCTTTTATAGATGTCATGATATTGATTTAAACTTCAGGTATTCAGAAACTTTTGTTTTATTACGGATGATGTAAACAGATCCTATATCAGTAAAAGTCTGTTCCACAGGAAAATCGAAGTCCTTGTCCGGCGAAACCAGGAATATGGAATTGGAAGCTGATAATGTCTTTTGTCTGCTGTCAGAAGAGAAGTCAGAAATCCAGGCAAAATGAAAAACAAGAATGGCATCATGGCCTGTGTCTTGCTTAGGTTCCGGAAGGTCAACTGTACGCTTTCTTTTAAAGCTGTCTGCATTTTGCAGGAGGATATTCCTGATTTAAAATCTGCTTTTATCCGGGTAACAGTCTTTACTGCCCCTACCCGAGCTGATTGTTCAATAGTCTGAGCAGAGAAAAAGAAAATAATCCCTTGTTTCAAGGCGCAGGAGGAAGGCAGACATAATGTACACAACAGAAACACCGCTAAAATCTGACGGACTTTAGTGGTTAATTTACAAGGAGTATGTCCAACTAATCTGTTCATGCGACACAAAAATAGGGAATTAAAGAAAACGAATGGTCATAAGTCTTAAAAAACAAAAGAAGACAGCTCTTCACTGTCTTCTTTTATACCACAGGACTAAAACTATAAACTCAGCACATTATCAGATTTGTCCTTGTCCGGAACATGAGCACTACCCAGCTCCACCTTTTTCAAATTTTTCTTACCTGAAACCCGAAGACTGATCTTTTGATCTCCATTCTCCCATACCGCGATACTTTGATGAACCTTCATCTTAGTACCATCCTCAAAAGTCAACGACAAATCCACAGGCAGCGGTTTATTGCTTTTGTTTTCTATTACAATTTCATATTCTTCTCCTACTTTGTTCGCAGAAACGATCCCCAGGTCCGTTACTCCCTCTTCGAAGAACCAACGTTTCCAGAACCAGTCCATATTTTTACCAGCACCTTCATTCATACTGTAAAAGAAGTCGAATGGCATCGGGTGTTTTCCCTGCCATTGGCTGATATAATGATGTAAAGCCTTATTGAACAATTCATCTCCCAGATAATCCTTTACAAAAAGATAACCTAATCCGGGTTTAGGATAAGAATTCGTAAATGCCCCTACCCCCTTCAGCTCCGTGCTTAAGGTCACGATGGGAACATCATCCTTTGAGCCGGAAGACATTGCTGTTGGAGCTACTCCATATTCATCAACCATAGCCGGATCGATCATTGGTCCGATCAGCCATTCGCCGATGGTGGCCCAGCCTTCGTCCATCCAGGCATATTTGGTTTCATTCGTGCCCATATAAAAAGGAAACATCGTATGAAAAATTTCATGAACCGTCAGTGTAATCGCATCTTCTCTTTTTTCTACCGGATTATCGTTCACCATCATTGGATACTCCATCTGATCAAGCCCGTCAAAGATCGTTTCATGTGCATATGGATAAGGCCATTTAGGGAAAGTATAGCTCATCGCATGAACCGTTTTACGGGCAAAATCGATGACTTCATAATAATCCTTATGGATTGGGTTAAAAGCTGCATCTACCCTGGTCCTTCTTCCTGTTTGAGGATCTACAACCAGACTCGTTGACTTCCATAAGTAATGATCGCTTGTGGCGAACACAAAATCAGTTACATTTTTAGCTTCAAACTTCCAGGTATTGTACGCCTGATCAGCAGTAACTGCTTTATTTTCCAGGTCTTTATCGTCAATCACATCAACCACCGCATCTTCCTTTTCCGCTTTGGCAAGACGTTCTGCAATGTCTTTTTTCAATACCTGTTTTGCATTCAGCAGATCGCCGGTAGCCCAAACCACAAAGTTCTTGGGAACAGTAATTTCTCCTTTGAAACTACAGAAATCATTATAAAACTCCACTTCACCGGTATATGGGAATTTATTCCAGCCATCGATATCATCATAAACAGCCACACGCGGAAAGAAATAAGCAACGAAATGAGAACCTTCATCTACCTGTCCAGTACGCATATGAGAGCCTTTATTCAAATCGTATTTGTATTCGATTTTCAATTTGATGTTCTTTCCCGGGGCAAGGGCAGCAATTGCGGCCTGCATATTCGTTCCTTCGATGGTCATGGCCTGCTGATCCAGTTTCCGGCCATCAGCCTGCATCGACAGGATACTCACGCCTTCATTCAGGTCCCTTTCATTAAATTTGGTTTTTCTTTCCACACCCTTCTTATATAAGTTCGGATAAAGTTTAAACCACAGTTGTTTCAGCGTATCCGGACTGTTGTTATAATAAACAACCTCTACTACTCCTTTTAACTCCCTGCTTGCAGGATTAAAATTAACTTTCAGGTCGTAGTTTGCCGTATTCTGCCAGTATCTGGCTCCGGGTTTCCCCGATACAGCTCTCGTACCCTTTGCATAAGCTGCCTGGATTTCCGCAGGAACAGGTAACTGCTGAGCATAAACCAAGCCCGACAGGCATATTGATACCAGCAAAAATGAGATCTTTTTCATAGTTAGTATATCATCTTGTTTTAACAAAAAAGAGGTTGCCGGAAATGAATCCAGACAGCCTCTTTATATTTTTCTAATCGTTTCTTTTATTTTCCAAACTTCATTTTCAATTGCTCTAACATATCGTTAGTTACTGCAACTGCAGGTTTCGGCTTTTTAGCTTGTGGAGCTGATGGATTGGCATTAGGCTGAGCTGGTTTTGGCTTATTTGCCCCGGCCTGTTGCTGCTTTTCCTGTTTCAACTGTTCCTTCTTCTTGTTCCATCTGGTCCAGATCTCTTCCAGCTTTTTCTTGGTATAAAGCGGGAAATCCCCTTGCTTCATCCATGCATAATAGCTAGGCTCAGTATCAAATACCTGTTCAACCGTTTTACCTTTATGTTTACCGAAGTTAAATATTTCCTGATCCTGCTCATTGAAAACCATTCTTCCGGCAAAATCAACGGGTTTATTCATATTCGTAAAGGTATGCAGCGCATCTACATCATTCTTTACCGGCTTAGAAATTTTACCTTGTTTATCTTCAAACTCAGTATCGCTGTAACGCTCAATCTGAGCAAGAAGCACATGGTAAGTCGCCAGGATATCGGCTTCAGCAGAGTGTGCATTCACAATATCTTTGTCGCAATAAAACTTATAGGCAGCACGTAAAGTGCGTTGTTCCATCTGGTGAAATATATTCTGAACGTCTACAAATTTCCTGTCAGACATATCAAAATCTACTCCTGCTCTTAAAAATTCTTCCAGTAATACCGGAATGTCAAATCTGTTGGAATTATAACCTGCAAGGTCAGCATCTCCAATAAATGCAGACAGTTCAGCAGCTACATCTTTAAAAGTAGGCTCATTGGCAATATCCTTATCATAAATCCCATGAATCAGGGAAGATGCTAAAGGAATCGGCATTTCAGGGTTAATGCGCATTGTTTTGATCAACTCCGATCCATCGGGCATCGCTTTTAAAATGGCAATTTCTACAATACGATCTGCACCAACATTAACACCAGTGGTTTCCAGATCAAAAAAAGCAAGAGGGCGGTTTAAATTTAATTTCATTAGTATATGTTGCTATTTTTAAAGGTGTGAATCCCCAGGAATTCATTTTATAACTCTTTGGTAGCTTTTCAAAAGTCGTAAAAATCATCCATTAAACCTGAACTTATTTAGTATTGTATAAAATAGTCTCCCCGGTTCTTTTTTATTAAGAACTATCCTACCTTTGCGGTTAATAAGTTACGCTTCCATGAAATACATTTACCTCTCATTATTTTTTGTTTTTTGTTCAGTGAAATCCAATGCACAGGATTTCAAATTCGGAGACTATACGCACGATGATCTTGCCTTAAAAAACACGGTGATTGACAGCAATGCCAATGCCATCGTAATTCGTGAGTTTGGAACAGCGAGAATCGACAACGATGATGTCAGAGGCCGGATGATGGTCGAATACCTATACCATGTCCGCATCAAAATCTTCAACAAACAAGGCTTTGACCAGGGAAACATCAGCATTATGCAACATGTTTATGGTAATGACGCAGAAGACGAAATCAGAGACATCAAGGGCGTTACCACAAATTACGTAAATGGGACGTTTAAGCAAACTGATCTGGATCCTAAAAAAATATTCAAAGAGAAAAAGAACAAATATAGAAATCTGACCAAATTCACCATGCCCAATCTGATGGATGGAAGTATTATTGAATATAGCTATCGCATCAGTATCCCCAGAATATTTAATTTCAGAAACTGGGAGTTTCAATCCGATATTCCAAAATTACATAGTGAATACATTGCTTACATACCTGCATTGTACAATTATAATGTATCCTTAAGAGGAGCCTTAAAACTCAACGATACCAAGGCCGAGCTTCAGAAGGAATGCCTGCGGATCTCCGGTGTTTCCGTTGATTGCTCCAAAATGACCTATACCATGAAAAATATCCCCGCATTTGTAGAGGAAGATTACATGACAGCAGCGGTCAACTTTAAATCAGCCATTAACTTTGAACTCTCCGATTATCAAACATTGGATGGTTCTAAAAGAAACGTTACAAAAACCTGGAAAGACGTCGATAATGAACTAGTATCTGATAAATCATTTGGATCACAGATGAAGAAAAAAGATGCTTTTAAAGACCTCATGCCTGAGCTGCTTAAGAATACGACCGACGACCTGAGTAAAGCACAAGCCATATACCGTTACATCGCAAAAAACATCAAGTCCAATGGTTTTATAGGAATCTATAGTGAAACAGCCGTTAAAAAGGCACTGGAAACCCATTCCGGCAATACCGGCGACATCAACCTTAGCCTTATTGCCGCACTCTCAGCAGCAAATATTGATGCAGAAGCACTGATCCTCTCCACCCGTGAGTATGGTCAGGTAAATGACCTGTATCCGGTGATTACCGATTTTAATTATGTGGTGGCCAAAGTAAATATCGGAGATAAAAGCTATCTGCTGGATGCTTCTACCCCACTACTTCCTTTTGGCCTACTCCCGCTACACTGTATCAATGGAAAAGGAAGAGTAATTAACCTTAAAAAACCTTCCTACTGGTATGATCTGATTGCCAGTCAGAAAGATTATACCCGCTACAACTTCATTGCAACCCTCACCAAAGAGGGCAAAATAAAAGGCGAACTACTCACCTATTCCTCAGGATATGCAGCACTAAAAAAGAGAAAGGGCATTCAGGCCGCTAATTCTGTAGAGGAATACGTGGAAAAACTGGATGAAAAAATGCCTAAAATCAGCATTGGTAAATATGAAATCCAGAATGTGGACAGTCTGGAGCAACCATTAATAGAAAAGTACGACATTACCATTAATTCTTATGATGGAACCTCAGCGGCTCAGATCCTCTTCAGCCCTTTCTTTATCGATAATATCAGTAAAAATCCTTTCAACCTGAACGAAAGAACCTATCCGATAGATTTGGGTGCAATGACAGAAAGCAGATGCAGTATTCAACTTACCGTTCCGGAAGATTTTGTGCTGACTGAACAGCCGAAGGACCTGAACATTGCTTTACCGGATAATGGGGGAAGATACCTGAGCTCCACCTCTTTTATGAATCAGGTCATTAACTTTAACCAGCTCCTGCAATTGAATAAGCCGGTTTACCATCCGGCAGAATACCTGTCCCTTAAAGAACTTTACAGCAGAATTATTCAACTGCAAAAAACAGACATTATCTTTAAAAAAGCTAAATAATTATGATGAGGAGTTTAATCCTTGGGTTATTGACATTTACAGCCTTTCCTTGTTTTTCTCAATCGCCATATGCAACTGATCTGGTTCCATCAAACTTAAAAAGCCGGGCAAATTCGGTGATCCGGGAAATGGAAACTACCGTAGACATGCGGGCAACTGACCAGGTCATTATGACCGTAAAAAAGGTCGTTACCGTCTGGAATAAGAGTGGCGATCCAAGGGCAGAACTCGTAATTTATTACGACAAAAGCAGCAGCATCCAACGGGTCAAAGGACAGGTTCTCGATGCAATGGGAAACCTGAATACCAAATTTTCTCTCAGTGATTTTAACGACCAGAGCGCAGTTAGTGATGGAAGTCTGTTTGTAGATTACCGGCTGAAATATTATTCACCAATTGTCACGACTTACCCCTATACTGTGGTATATGAATATGAAATCAGGAACAAGCAAAACCTGATCATTCCCGATTGGTATGCAAATGCCTATCCCGACCAGTCTGTCGAAAAAAACAAATATACTTTTATCTCCAGGCCGGGTGATGAAATCAGGATCAGGGAATACAATTATGCCGGAAAATCAGAAGTACTAAAGTCTGAAAAATCAACGAGTTACACCTGGCAGCTCAGCAATAAACCGGCTTTTAAAGCGGAACCTTATGCTCCGGATCCCGAACGTTATCAGACCTATGTAAAAATCGCCGCCAAACAATTCAGTTATTATGGATACAAGGGTAGCTATCAGAATTGGGACGAGCTGGGGAAATGGGTATATAATGATCTGATTAAAGGCAGACAAGCCCTTCCTGAAGGTGCCATACAGACCGTTACGGAACTCGTAAAAGGAATAGACAACGACCGTGAAAAGGCAAAAAAGATCTATGAATATGTTCAAAAGAAAAACCGGTATATCAGCGTTCAGATTGGCATAGGTGGTCTGCAACCCATGCAGGCAACAGAAGTTCATCAGCTGTCTTACGGAGATTGTAAAGCCCTGGTAAATTATACACAAAGCCTTTTGCAGGCTGCCAATATTCCTTCTTTATATTGTGTGGTCAATGCAGGAAGCAGAAAGAAGAATATGGATCCTGATTTTGCAAGTGTAGAACAGGGCAATCACATTATTCTGGCTGTCCCGATGAAAACGGATACCGTCTGGCTGGAATGCACCAGCTCAGATAATCCCTTTGGTTTCCTTGGAGATTTTACCGACGACCGTACTGTTCTTGCCTGTACTCCGGAGGGAGGAAAGTTATTAAAAACTCCTGCCCTGACCAGTGAAATGAATACACAGAAGAGAAAAGCTCAGCTTCAGGTAGATGCTCAGGGATCTATAACCGGAAAACTAAACACCATCTTCAGTGGTTCACAATACGACAATTATCAGCATATGGTTGCTGAACCTTATACCGAACAGCTGAAGTTGTTAAAAGACCACTACGATGTGGACAACATTAATTTCAGCGATTTCAAACTCGTTCAGGACAAGGGTTCAAATCCAAATACCCGGGAATCTTTCAACCTGGACATTCAGAAATATGCGGCTAAAAATAATGACCTGTTTTATCTCGAATTAAACGCTTTTAATAAAACCCGTACCATTCCTGAAGTCAGAAACAGGACTTTGCCGGTATACATTAACAGAGGCTACACAGACGATGACGAACTCATTTACCAGCTTCCGGAGGGTTTTAAGGTAGAAACAAAGCCAGACAATAAGCTGATCATCAGCCCGTTCGGAACCTATAGCTCCAGCCTTAAAATCGAAGGAAAAACCCTGACTTATAAAAGGATACTGCAACTAAAAGACGGAAACTATCCGGCAGAGAAATACGAAGAATTCAGCAATTTCATGAGCAATGTAAATGCGGCAGACCATGCTAAATTAATTTATAAGTTAAACTAGCACAACGGGTTAAGCTAACTCAGGATCAGAATCCCAAGGCCAATGCCGATAATCATAATCAGGTACATCAGGATTTCAGTCGTTGCAAATTTCTTGTATTTTTTCCAGAAGGAATCTTCTTGTTTTGAGGTGGACATAGCTTAGTTTTTTATAGATCCTGCTTTCACCAATGCCCGCTGATAAGCTGGTAAGTTCAGGTCGTCTACCACCACACCACGTGTAGTGGAAGCATGGACAAAATAGTTATTATTGAGATAAACCCCTACATGGTCTACCGCACCGCCACCAAAAGAGAAAAAGATCAGGTCTCCTTCTTTTAGCTGACTCACACTTTTGGTCCTGATCACTGTTGCCTGATCACTTGACCTTCGGGGCAGTTCATTTCCATAAATATTCTTCTGCAGCAAAAAAGCAAAGCCCGAACAATCCACCCCTCTTTTATCCAAACCACCCAAACGATACCTTACCCCTGTCCAATCGGTAATAAAACGGTATAAAGGTTTACTTTTAAGATTCGACATGGCCATCGCTGTTCTGGCCGCCGTACTGGTGCTGACTGTTTTCTTTCTGGAACCACAGGCAACCAGTACCATCAGCACCATTAAAAAAAGTAACGATTTTAATCTTCCTTTGAGAACAGTGTGATCAATGGTCATCATAGTTTATTCTTTAATTATCCGTTGTATTTCATCCAGTTTTAGCAAAGCCTCTACCGGTGTCAATACATTTACATCCAGATTATTCAGGGTATCTCTTATTTTCAGTAATACCGGGTCATCAATTGCAAACATGTGTAACTGATAAGCCTGATTCTGTACTTTTTTAATGCTGTCTTTGATGCTCTGCCCCTCGGTCCTGTCGATCTCCAGCTTTTTAAGGATCTCATTTGCCCGGTTGATCAGCTTAGGAGGCATTCCCGCCATCTTGGCTACATGAATACCAAAACTATGCTCACTACCACCAGGCACCAGTTTTCTAAGGAAAATCACCTTATTGCCCACCTCTTTAATCGACACATTGAAGTTCTTGATACGGCTCATGGTATTGGCCAGCTCATTCAGCTCATGGTAATGCGTCGCAAACAATGTTTTAGGCTTTGCAGTAGGATGGGTATGCAGGAATTCAGCAATTGCCCAGGCGATCGAAATCCCGTCATAGGTACTCGTTCCCCGGCCAATCTCATCCAGCAGGATCAGGCTGTTGTCCGAAATATTGTTCAGGATACTGGCCGTTTCATTCATCTCCACCATGAACGTACTCTCTCCGGAAGATAAATTATCCGAAGCACCAACCCTGGTAAATATCTTATCTACCAGACCCAGCGTAGCCGCTTTTGCAGGTACAAAACACCCCATTTGCGCCATCAGCACAATCAGACCGGTCTGCCTCAGTATGGCCGACTTACCCGACATATTGGGTCCCGTAATGATAATGATCTGCTGTGTTTCATTGTCCAGAAATACATCATTCGTAATGTATTCTTCTCCTACAGGTAACCGCTTTTCAATTACCGGGTGCCTTCCACCTTTAATATCCAGGTTTTTGGTCTTGTTAACCACGGGTTTCACATAGTGGTTTTTAACCGCCAGCTGAGCAAAACAAAGCAATACATCCAGCTGCGCAATGGAGAAAGCATTCAGCTGAATCTGTTTGATATAGGCACTCACCAGGAACATCAGTTCTCCATAGAGGCGTACTTCGATCTGCATGATCTTTTCCTCCGCACCCAGAATCTGTTCTTCGTATTCTTTCAGCTCAGGAGTAATATAGCGCTCTGCACTTACCAGGGTTTGCTTCCTGATCCAGTCGGCAGGCACTTTATCTTTATGGGTATGCGTCACCTCAAGATAATATCCGAAGACATTATTGAAGGCTACTTTAAGCGAAGGGATACCTGTACTTGCCGCTTCTCTTTTTTGAATTTCTACTAAATAATCCTTTCCACCGAAAGAAATTTTACGCAGGCGGTCCAGCTCCTCATTCACCCCATCGGCAATCACATTTCCTTTGATCAGCAATGCCGGAGGATCCTGTTGCAGTTCTCTTTCCAGCTTCTCTCTGATGCTTAAACAAGGGTCCAGCTGATCAGCCAGGGCCATAAGGAAGGGGTTACCGGATGCGGTTGCAATCTCTTTTACCGATTCAATATGGTACAACGCCTTTTTAAGCTGACACAATTCTCTTGGTCCAACTTTTAACAGCCCTACTTTAGAAATCAGACGCTCCAGGTCACCAATCTGTTTGATGTGGTTTAAAAACTCTTCCACCAGGGCCTCATCTTTCACCAGGAACTCCACCATTCCCAATCGTTCCTCAATAGGCTTCAGTTCCTTGAGCGGCATAATGATCCAGCGGTGTAGCAAACGTGCCCCCATTGGTGTAGAAGTATGGTCGAGCACCTGAAATAGCGTTACCGCATTATCATTGGCCGAACTAACCAGTTCCAGGTTGCGGATTGTAAAACGATCCAGCCACATGTATTTATCTTCCTCTAACCGGGAAATAGAAGTAATATGTTTTAAATTACGGTGTTCGGTTTCATTCAGGTAATGAAGCACTACCCCGGCAGCAATAATACCGATCTGCAATTTATCTACGCCAAAACCTTTCAGTGAGTTGACCTCAAAATGTTTGGTCAGGGTTTCTGTAGCGTAATCAGTCGTAAAAGCCCAGTCGTCCAGATGAAAAGTGTAAAACTTATCACCGAAAAGCTCCAAAAACTCTTTTCTTTTTGTCTTTTGAAAGATGACTTCATTAGGTTTAAAACCCTGCAAAAGCTTATCGATATACTCCGCATTTCCTTGAGCAACGTAAAACTCTCCCGTAGAGATATCAAGAAAAGAAACACCCATTCCCGCTTTATCAAAATAAACCGAGGCCAGATAATTATTCGATTTCTGGCTCAGGATGTTATCATTGTAAGCAACCCCAGGGGTAACCAGTTCTGTTACTCCACGTTTTACAATTGTTTTGGTGGTTTTGGGATCTTCCAGCTGGTCACAAATCGCTACCCTTTGGCCCGCGCGAACCAGTTTCGACAGGTAATTGTCTAAAGAATGATGGGGAAACCCAGCCAGTTCAATGTGCCCTCCAGGTCCATTTCCCCTTCTTGTCAATACAATTCCCAGAATCTGAGAAGTTTTCACCGCATCTTCACCAAATGTTTCATAAAAGTCGCCAACTCTGAACAATAGTAATGCACCCGGATACTTTGCTTTAATAGCATTGTACTGTTGCATTAAAGGTGTCTCTTTAGTTTTATCTTTAGCCAAAATGTATTTTATTTTACAAAACCGTAAAGATAGCATCTGGATGCATAACCTTTAGGCTTTGTTGAAAATTTTAAAAAAAACTACAACTGTTCAATATAGGACAGAAACAGGCTTAAAGCTTCCCGCTTTTTTTCCGTCAGTTCGAAATCCAGTTTATGCATTAAGTAGTCGTCAAGATCAAAATCCGGAATGGCCGGCAATTCTCTCAGCAACTCCGCACGATGGGAAAGACCGGTGGCCAATGCCTCGTTAAATTCAGTAATAAATGTCTCAGGAATAGCTTTATTGGCCACCCAGGCCGCGTATACAAAAGGAAGTCCGCTGAACTTCATCCATTCCTCTCCCATATCATAGGCATAGGGGTAGTTCGCCTTTTTACCAAAAGTCCGGTCGCCAATCAAAACCATTGCATCGGTCTTCGCTTCCGGATCGGTGGTATAGCTGACTTCCTGTTTCCAGTGAAACTTTAACAACACCTTAGCCAGGTTGTTGGAAGTACGGGAATGACTATCAAGCCTTACCGTTTTGATTTCCTGAAAAGGGACATTGCTGAACACAAACACCGAATTTACCGCACCAACAGAACCGATACAATAATCTGCAACAATATTTGCATTGGGTACCATTGGAATTGCAGCCACCGGAATCAGGCCTATATCGACCTGACCATTAATGAGTTTTGCAGCACAATCTGTAGGGATATCTAAACTTAAATCTATCTTATTAATCAGTTCCGAATGCTCAATCCCATAAATAAAGGGTTTAGTATTGGTATAAGAAACTGCGGAAATTTTAATCTTATTCAAAGGGGAATTATTTTAAATGATCCGTATTGTTAAACTCAGTGATCACAAACTGATCTCCGGTCATTTGAATTTTATAAAGGGTGGTATTCTGGTGAGGAAACTCTGTCATTTCGCTCAATGGTCTGCCCGTAAGTAAACAAAGGAACAGGCGCATTGCGCGCCCATGCATGCAGATTAAAATCGTTTTTTCATTTTTTGCAGCAGTGATGACTTTCAGTGCTTCTTTCTGACGGACAATGACATCTGCCGGGCTTTCCCCTCCTTCAAAACGGGCGTCATAATCTGCCGACTGCCATTTTTCCATGATGCTTTTAAAAGCTGTAATGGCATGTTCATCATTTGTTTTACCTTCCCAGATGCCCCAGGCCAGCTCATCAAGTCCTGACAATTGCTCCCATGGTAATCCGGCATCAATAAAACCTTGTACCGTCTGGTGGGTACGTTTCAGTGCTGAAGTGTAAACCTTATCAAAAGGAACCTCTTTATAAGTGGCATAAAATGCAGCTGCCTGTGCTCTTCCGGTATCATTAAGGTCACTATTGATCCCTCTTCCCTGTACGATACCCTGTCTGTTTAGTTCTGTTTCACCATGTCTGATGATGTATAATTCTTTATCCATTAATTGATTACAGGCAATTTATAATATTGTGGTTTCACCGATCCTTCAAATACGAAATCCGTATAATCAGTGACTACATTGTAAAGGGTATCTCTTTCTATCGGCTTACGGTTTACCTGTTTGATCAGGTTTACCAGCTCTTCCGTATTCATTGCTGGGTGTTGTTCTTCAGCACCTGCCATAGAATAGATTTTGGTCGTATCATCTAAAGTACCATCAATATCGTCTACCCCGAAGTTTAAAGAAAGCTGTGCAGTCTGCCTGCTGATCATTGCCCAGTAAGCTTTGATATGGTCGAAATTATCCAGATAGATTCTGGCGATAGCATAGTTTCTCAAATCTTCAATCACCGAAACCTCCGGAACATGGTCCATCTGGTTGTTTTGGTTTCTGAATTTAAGCGGGATAAAGGCCTGGAAACCTCCAGATTTATCCTGCTGCTGACGTAAGCGTTCCATATGGTCTACACGATGCCAGAACTGCTCAATATGACCGTACAACATCGTTGCATTGGTTTTCATACCCAGTTTATGTGCCTGTTCATGAATATCCAGCCATTGTTCCGCATTACATTTATCATGGGCAATTTTCTCTCTTACTTCAGGGTGAAAAATTTCCGCTCCACCTCCCGGCATAGAATCCAATCCGGCTTCCTGCAGGTATTTCATTCCGTCATAATGACTCAGCTTCGCCTTTTTGAAAATATAGTAATACTCCACAGGAGTCAATGCTTTGATATGTAAATCAGGGCGATGTGCTTTTGCACGCCTGAAGAAATCACTGTAAAAATCAAGATTTTGCTTGGGAACAACACCTCCTGTAATGTGGACTTCCGTTACCGGCTCATTGTCGTACTTTTTAAGCACATCCATCATTCCTTCTACGCTCATCTCCCATCCTTCCTCACGCTGCTTAATCAGTCGGGAGTAAGAACAGAACTTACAATCGTACACACATACGTTGGTCGGTTCAATATGGAAATTACGGTTAAAATAGGTTTTATCGCCATGTTTTTGCTCCCTGATATAGTTCGCCAAAACACCCAGGTAGCCTAGTTCGGCATGCTCATAAAGGTAAACACCTTCATCGAAGGTAATCCTTTCCTGGTTCTGAACTTTATTGGCAATAGCTTTAAGTTCTGCAGACAGACCGGTGTCGTTTAGAAGTAAGGCCAGCTTTGAATTAGCATCCATGTAGTATGATATAATGATGAACAAAAGTAGTATAAAATCATCAGAAACCCGTTTTTTTAACAGGTTTTAGCTGTCAGCATTGTGTAAAAGAGCATTAGGCTTAAAAAATGAAGGCAGATAAGGAAAGGGAATAAATTTTGATTATTTTAGAGCATACCATTAAGTATGGTCCTATACTACATTATGCCATGGAAAAATACGACCCTAGAGTTGACGCCTATATTGACCGTGCAGCAGATTTTGCCCAGCCAATCCTGAAACACATCCGCAAGCTCGTTCATCAGGCTTGCCCGGAGCTTATAGAAACTATAAAATGGGGCTTCCCTCATTTTGATTACAAAGGAACAGTATGTAGCATGGCCTCCTTTAAGAGCCATTGCACTTTCGGCTTCTGGAAAAGCAAGCTCCTTCCCGATCCGAATCACCTGCTTGGCGAGAGTAAAGAAGAAGCTATGGGACAACTGGGGCGGATTACTTCCGTCGCAGACTTACCGGAAGAAAGCATTTTTATTACCTATATTCAGAATGCCGTCATCCTCAATAAAGAAGGGATCAAGATGGAGAAAAAGCCGGCCGCAGCAAAAATAGAACTGGTAATTCCTGATTATTTTGCCAAAAGCCTGGCCGAAGCTCCGGCAGCACAGGAGCATTTCGACAAGTTCAGTTACTCGCAGAAAAAAGAGTATCTGGAATGGATTGTGGAAGCAAAGACAGAGGAAACCCGTCAAAAAAGACTCGGTACCGCGCTGGAATGGATTGCTGAAGGGAAATCACGTAATTGGAAATACCAGCGTTAAATCTAATAAAACACCCTATTCAGACCGGAAGAGAAAAAACAGATTACTGAAGAGTGATCTTATTGATAAAAGCATGATCCGTTAAGGTTTTTAAAAACACAATGATCTTTTTCTGCTCAGTAGCTGTTAAAGGGATTCCTGCTTTTCCATGTTGCTGCATTAAAGGATCCAGATCTGCATCAGCCTTTACACCCGAAGCATAATACTGAAGCACTTCTTCCAGCATATTAAACCTGCCATCATGTAAATAAGGGCCAGAGACTTCCACATTTCTCAGACTGGGTACTTTAAATTTCTTTACCGGATCCTTTGCCATTGCCGTCCCAATATTTCTGAATGATTCATCACTGAACAATTCCCCGGAATGACAGGACGCGCAGTTTCTTTTAAACAGTTTCCATCCTTCCCTTTCATCCGGACTAAAAGTATCCTTCTGTTTTGCCACCAACTGATCGTAACGCGAATTAGCGGAAACCAGCGAAAGTAAATATTGTTCAATCGCTCTGGTCAGCTCTTTTTCCGTAATTTTCTCTACGCCAAAAACAGTCAGAAAGTGTTGTTTATACACCCTTGAACTGTTTAATTTCCTAACCACATTCTCCATGGTCTCTCCCATTTCCGCCGGACTGGTAAGCGCATTTACGGCGGTATTTTGAAGTTTTGTTTCCCGGCCATCCCTGAAATAGGAATGTTTCCATTGCAGGTTCATCAGGGCCGGGGTATTTCTTGTCCCCATTATTTTGGCATCTACCCCTTCATTGATTTTAATACCCGCACTGGAATACGCATCAACCTGATTATGACAGGAAGCGCAGGCCACTTTTCCGTTTTTGGATAAGGAAGGATCATCAAATAATTTTTGTCCCAGCGTTACCCCTTCCACAGTCAATGCAGGCGCTACCTGAACCGGAACTGGAAAATTAACCGGTTTCCTTACGGCAACCACTGTTTTTATCGTAGAAAGTCCAAAAGCAAGTGCCAACAGGACGGTAGAAAACGCAATAATGGCAATTACAAAAAGTTTATTTTTCTTCATTTAACATCAATTCGGCCTTTCTTTTTCGGCCCTTAAAAAATCAGGACTTCAGGAAGATATCGTAGGCAAACCTCAGAATCGTACCAAAAACAACGATCAGAAAAAAGATCCTGATAAATTTATTTCCCTTCAGCAACGCCAGTTTAGTCCCTAAAAAGGAGCCTCCAACATTACAAACAGCCATAGGGATAGCCAGCTCGTATAAGATATGCCCCGTACTTCCGAAATAACAGATCGCCGCAATATTGGTCGCCATATTGATCAGCTTTGCCCCGGCACTGGCATGAAGGAAGTCGTAACCCATCAGTGCAATAAAGGCAAGGATGAAAAAAGTTCCCGTTCCAGGCCCGATTAAACCATCATAAAAACCAATCACAAAACCAAAGAGCAGACCAATCAACACCTGTTGCAACACCGTATGTTCCTTTTCCTGATGAACACCGAATTTCTTATTGAAATACGTATATACAGCAACCAGGATCAGGATAACTAATACTGCGGGTTTGATGACCTGATTGTCGATCAGGGTAATGCTATAGGCACCAAATAAGGCACCGGTAAATGCGGCCAGTGCAATATAGATGAGCAGGCCCCAATTCAGCTTTACATTCTGGGAGTATTTCCAGGCAGCGAAAGCGGTTCCGGAAAGAGAAGGGATCTTGGTGGTACTGAAAAGTGTAGCTACCGGGTACTGCGGCAAAACGATCATGATGGCTGGCGTCTGTAATAAACCTCCCCCACCAACAATAGCATCAATAAATCCTGCAAAAAAAGAGACTATACAGAGTATAATCAGGTCTGAAACCATAATCCAAATAATTGCCGCAAAAGTAGCGTTTTTTAAGGCAAAAAAAAAGGGACCCACACCACTGAGTCCCTTTTAACCTAAACCAAATTTAACTAAAAACTATTTTGCTGCTGCTGTAAAGTTTAACACAATATAAGCAGTCGAATTACCATATTCTACAGGTGATTTGATAGTCAGACTCTCTTTTGTAGCAGAAGAAAGTACCAGTCTGTAACCTTCAGTTACATTTTTAGCTTTATCACCTTCGTACAATTTTTTAAACTGGAACGTCTGATCAGGTACACTTGCAGACCAGTAAATGGTTTGTGTTTTAGCTGCACATGCTCCACCACCCGGCAGACTGTAGCTTCCATTACCGCTATTAGTTAATCTCCAGGTACTACCAACAAAGCAGGTATATGCACCTTCACCAAACAATGATTTTACAGATGCCTGAGGAATGCCTTCAAAAGTAATATCGTTTAGCACCCAGTTACCTGTTACATCACCACGTTTAACAACAGTTTGAGCAGCACCACCACCTTTTGGTGAACAACTTTGCAAAACCATTAATGAACTGCATAAAATGGCTGCTATCAGGAATATTCTTTTCATATCAATTTGTTTTTCTTCTTTAATACATAAATCTTGCCAAAACTTCAACAGAATAATTTTTACCTTTAGCTTTGTTCTACCAAGCCACTTAATTCACTATTTATCCTCCTGAAAATGAAACCAGAAACTTTAGCAATCCATTCCGGAAACTTGTACGAGAGCAGCACTAAAGACGTTACCCCGCCTATTAATTTGTCCACAACTTTTTTCAGAGATGAAGATGGTGGCTATTCTGGCGGACATATGTATAGCCGGGTGAGTAACCCGAACCGCTCTGCACTGGAACAGGTATTGACCAATCTGGAAAAAGGAGCTGATGCCTGTGCCTTTTCTTCCGGGAATACCGCCGGAATGTCTCTTTTTCAGGCCCTGGCACCGGGAAGTCATATCATTGCCGCGGACGACATGTACTGGGGGTTTAAGAAACAATTGCAGTCAATTTTTGCAGACACCTTAACCATCGATTTTATTGATCTGACTGATATTGACCGGATCTCCGGCTATATCAAAGAAAATACCGTGATGATCTGGGTAGAAACCCCTTCTAACCCTTTATTGAAAATCACAGACCTTGTGGCCATTTCTGCAATCACTAAAAAACACAACCTGATTCTGGCCTGCGACAGCACTTTTGCTTCTCCCTGCCTGCAAAACCCAATTTCCCTGGGCGCAGACATCGTCATGCATTCTTCCACCAAATATATTGGCGGCCACAGCGATGTGCTGGGCGGGGCACTCATCACCGCAAAAAAATCCGCTTTCTGGGAAAAAGTCAGAAACATACAGCAGATTGGTGGGGCAGTACCTTCCCCATTCGATTGCTTTTTACTGTTAAGGAGTATCAAAACCCTTCCTTACCGCATGCGTGGACATTGTGAAAATGGAATGGCACTGGCACAATACCTGGAGCAGCATCCAAAAGTGGAGGCCGTATTTTATCCGGGATTGCCTGCACATGCACAACATGAAATTGCCCGTCAACAGATGACCGGTTTCGGAGGTATGTTGTCTATTTTAGTGAAAGGTGGTGCCGATGAAGCCCGCAGAGTGGTTAATACCGTAAAGCTTTTTGCTCAGGCCACCAGCCTGGGCGGAGTAGAGAGTCTTATTGAACACCGGGCATCAGTAGAAGGTCCGGACACCAAAACCCCGCAGAATTTAATTCGGATCTCTGTAGGACTGGAACATATAGATGACCTTATCGCAGATTTCAATCAGGCCCTGGCCTAAAAATCACCATTCACCCTGACAAACCGGACTCCAGAACTATATTTTATAACACTCATTATCAATTAATTACAAAATAACCAGAATATAATTTTGGTTATTTTGTCACTTAGCTTTACATTTGAACTATTCTTAGCGAAAGCTATTCAAGTCATTACCTCTTAAACTGGGTTTTGATTTATAAAGAAGTGGCGAGAGACAGGCTCTTTGACCCACTGGCAACCCTCCCAAAATGGAGAAGGTGCCAATTCCTGACCGGCTGGCATGGTGCCATCTGGAGAGATAAATTAAGACAATGAGAACAGTTAAAATTACATCAGATTCTTTTAATTATTGTTGCCCGCAGCGTACGATTTGTATGTGCTGTTGCATACAATAACCGACAAAATCTTCCTTTTGCATTCTTGATCCATCCGGAAGGCCTCAATTGAGGTACGCTAAACAGCTATATCCCCTTATGCCACAATACCGCATAAGCAGGAGTCTCAAAACCCTATTTACCAAACGATTAAAAGAACACAACATGTCAGCCAACCATAAATTCGAAACCCTTCAGATACACGCAGGTCAGGAAATCGACCCCACAACAGGTTCAAGAGCCGTTCCACTTTACCAGACTACTTCTTACGGATTCAAAAACTCTGAGCACGGAGCCAACCTCTTTGCTTTAAAAGAATTCGGAAATATCTATACCAGGATTATGAATCCTACCACCGACGTTTTTGAAAAACGTGTAGCCGCCTTAGAGGGTGGTGTTGCTGCCCTGGCCGTAAGTTCTGGACAGGCCGCTCAATTCATTGCATTGAATAACATCCTGGAAGCCGGAGACAACTTCGTTTCTTCCTCTCATTTATATGGTGGTTCCTATAACCAGTTCAAGGTTGCCTTTAAACGTTTGGGAATTGAAGTGAAATTTGCAAATGGCGACGATGCTTCGGACTTCGAAGCAAAGATCGACGAGAATACCAAAGCCCTTTACCTGGAAAGCATCGGAAACCCTTCTTTCAGCATCGCAGATTTTGAAAAGATCTCTTCAATAGCCGGGAAACATAACCTTCCTTTAATTGTAGACAATACCTTCGGCGCTGCCGGATACCTGTTCCGCCCATTAGAACATGGCGCACATATCGTCGTTCAATCGGCCACCAAATGGATCGGCGGACATGGAACCAGCATTGGTGGAGTAATCGTTGACGGTGGAAATTACAACTGGGGAAATGGTAAGTTCAAACAATTTACTGAACCTTCCGAAGGTTATAACGGATTGGTATTTAACGATGTATTCGGTATCGGTGGTCCATTTGGAAACATCCAGTTTATCATCCGTGCCCGCGTAGAAGGTCTGAGGGACTTTGGTCCTGCCATCTCCCCTTTCAACTCTTTCCTGTTGATCCAGGGCCTGGAAACGCTTTCTCTCCGTGTACAACGCCATGTAGACAATGCGCTTGCTTTAGCCACCTGGCTGGAAAATCATGAAGCGGTAAAAAGTGTCAATTATCCCGGCCTGGAAAGCAGCCCTTATCATGCAAATGCTAAAAAATACCTGCAGAATGGATTCGGAGCGGTATTGTCCTTTGAACTTCATGGAGAAAAAACCCAGGCTACCGCATTGGTAGATCAATTGAAACTGGTGAGCCACCTCGCAAACGTAGGGGATGCAAAAACACTGATCATCCAGCCTGCTGCCACTACCCACCAGCAGCTGAGCGAAACAGAGCAGATTGCTGCCGGAGTTACCCCCAATTTATTGCGGGTGTCTGTAGGAATAGAACATATCGACGACATTAAAGCGGATTTCGAACAGGCATTTGCAGCAATCAACGTAAAATAGACAATGAGCACTATATCAACATATACCCATACCAAAACTTTCAAGCTGGAGAGTGGCAAGAAATTGCGTAAAATAGAACTGGCTTATCAGACGTATGGAAAATTAAATGCAAAGAAGGACAATGTCATCTGGGCTTGTCATGCTTTGACAGCAAATTCAGACGTGCTGGACTGGTGGAAAGGCCTTTTTGGTAACAACGACCTGTTCAATCCGGAAGAACATTTTATCATTTGCGCGAATGTATTAGGTTCCCATTACGGAAGCACCAATCCACTGAGCATTAACCCAGTAACCGGTTTGGCTTATTACCTTTCTTTTCCTGAATTTACCATACGTGACCTGGTTTCTGCACACCGTTTGCTGGCAGAGCACCTGGGAATAAAAGACATCAAAGTTTTAATCGGTGGTTCATTAGGAGGGCAACAAGCACTGGAATGGGCAATCACAGATGGCTCTGCAATAGAAAACCTGATCCTGGTAGCCACCAATGCGGTACATTCTCCATGGGGAATCGCCTTCAATGAGAGCCAGCGTCTAGCCATCAGTACCGACAGAAGTTTTTTTGCACAGAAGCCGGACGGTGGACTGAAAGGATTAAAAACTGCCAGAAGCATCGCATTATTGTCTTACCGTACCTACGATGCCTATACCGATACACAACTGGAAAGTGTGAACGATAAGACCGGTTCTTTCCGGGCATCTTCCTATCAGAACTACCAGGGTGAAAAACTATGTAAGCGCTTCAATGCCTATAGTTACTGGTACCTCAGCAAAGCGATGGACAGTCATAATGTGGGAAGAGGCAGGAAAAGCGTAACAGAAGCGCTGGCTACTGTAAAATCAAACACCCTGGTGATTGGGGTAGAAAACGATGTATTGTTCCCGATCTCAGAGCAGGAATTTTTAAGCAAACACATTCCTGATGCCGCATTTCATAGCATCAAATCTGCTTACGGACATGATGGTTTCCTGATCGAAACCGACATCCTGACCAATGTGATTGGCAATTTCCTGAAAGAAAGCAGCAACAAGAAAATAATTAAATTACATAAAACAGCATAGTACTTAGATGAGCAAGAAACTTAAAATTGGTTTATTTGGATTTGGAGTGGTAGGTCAGGGATTGCACGACATTATTCGTGGTCAGGAACTGAACCTGGAAATCATTAAAATCGCTATCAAAAACCCGGATAAGAAACGTAGTTTAGACGCCAACCTTTTCACTACCAATCACGACGAGATTTTAAATAACGAAGAGATCAATACCATTGTCGAACTGATCGACGATGCAGATGTTGCTTTTAACATTACCAAACGTGCCTTAATCAGCGGCAAAAATGTCGTTTCCGCCAATAAAAAAATGATTGCCAATCACCTGGCAGAACTGGTAGAATTACAGGAAAAACATGGCGCTTCCCTACTTTACGAAGGTGCGGTATGTGGCAGTATTCCAATCATCAGAAACCTGGAAGAGTACTATGACAATGAATTACTTCATGGCATCAGTGGCATCTTTAACGGCTCTTCCAATTATATCCTGTCTAAAATTTTCAATGAAAACCTGGAATATGGTGTGGCTTTAAAACAGGCTCAGGACCTTGGTTTCGCAGAAACCGACCCGATCCTGGATGTGGGAGGTTACGACCCTAAGTTCAAGCTGGCCATCGCCACTGCACACGCTTATGGTTTGTTCATCAATCCTGATAAAATCCTCAATATCGGCATTCAGAACCTGAGTGAGAACGACATCAGGTATGCAAGAGAGAAGAACTTCAAGATCAAGCTTGTTCCAACAGCACGCAAAATCAGCACCAAACAGGTAGTTACTTATGTATTGCCTAAGTTTGTGAAATCTGATGATTTCCTTTACAACGTAGAGAATGAATACAATGGGGTAACCGTTCAGGCTGCCTTTGCAGATAAACAATTCTTTTTCGGAAAAGGCGCAGGCGGACACCCTACGGGAGCAGCAGTACTTTCCGATATCGCTGCCTTAAGATATGATTACCGTTATGAGTACAAGAAATACCACCAGCAAAACGGCCTGATCCATACTGACAATGTAAATATCGAAGTTTACCTGCGTTATGTCCATGAATATACCGTGGAGAAATTACAGGTAGAGAACATTGTAGAACGTTTCTCCCGTCAGGATTACAAATATGTAATCGGAAGTGTCAGCTTAAAAAGCTTATTGGCCAACCGCAATTTACTGGAGCAGAAAGACGTATTTATTGCCCATACCGGCAGATACACCTATACTGAGCAACAGATCCAGACGGTTACAGAAGAAGAAATACTTTTTAATTAATAATAACAATTCGTTTTGATCGTAAAAAGGCCCCGGAATTCGGGGCCTTTTACGTTTTCAATCATTTTATAGAAATCCTTAGATTTCTCTGTTAATGTCCCAGCTTTCCAGGTAATCAGCCACTCTGCGTACAAAGGATCCGCCTAAAGCACCATCTACTACCCTATGGTCATAAGATAAAGAAAGGAACATCATGTGACGGATGGCGATGACATCGCCAAATTCCGTTTCCAGTACTGCAGGCTTCTTTTTAATTGCCCCCACAGCCAGGATTGCCACCTGAGGCTGGTTAATGATCGGAGTTCCCATCACATTTCCAAAAGAGCCTACATTGGTCAGCGTAAATGTTCCGCCCTGAGTTTCATCAGGTTTAAGTTTTGAGTTGCGTGCACGTACCGCCAGGTCATTCACCGATTTGGTTAAACCGACCAGGTTTAGCTGATCCGCATTTTTGATCACCGGAACAATCAGGTTTCCGCTTGGTAAAGCCGCTGCCATACCGATATTAATATCTCTTTTCTTGATGATCTGTGTTCCGTTAACAGAAACATTGATCATCGGGAAGTCTTTAATTGCTTTAGTTACCGCCTCAATAAAGATTGGTGTAAAAGTGATTTTCTCATTTTCACGTTTCTCGAAATTGCGTTTCACTTTTTCACGCCACAATACCATATTGGTTACATCCGCTTCCACGAAAGAAGTCACGTGGGGGGAATTGTGCTTACTCATCACCATATGATCGGCAATCAGCTTGCGCATCCTGTCCATCTCAATGATTTCGTCACCACCATTCACACTTACCACCGGTTGTACCGGCTTAGAGGGAGCTGGCTGATGGTTGACTGCCGTTACTACCGGTGCAGCCGTTGCTGTAGCTATAGGTGCAGCACCACCTGTTTTTTGCTGAATATAATTTAAAAGATCATCCTTTGTTAAACGTCCTTCTGCTCCTGTACCTGCGATGCCATCCAGTTCAGCCATTGAAATATTTTCCTGAGCTGCGATATTTTTTACCAATGGAGAGTAAAAACGATCTGAACTGCTTTGCTTTGGTGTTTGTACCTCCTCATTTGAAGGCAACTGATCTGTACCTGGAATTTCTGCAGTCGTTACCTCCGCTTCAGGCTCCGCTACCGGAGCTTCAGCTGGTGTTGCAGCAGCATTGGCATCTGTTTCGATAATTGCAATTACTACACCTACCTGAACCACTTCGTCTTCCTTGAATAACTGTTTGATTAATTTACCGGCGATTGGTGATGGAACTTCAGAGTCTACCTTATCTGTAGCAATTTCCAAGATCGTATCGTCCAATTCTATCATATCTCCTGGTTGTTTCACCCATTTGATTATGGTTGCTTCCGCAACGCTCTCCCCCATTTTAGGTAACAATAATTCGTATTGAGCCATTTTTTATTTTATGATTGGTATCAGGTACAAAAGTAAAGTATTTCGGACACTTAATCCTCATGTTGCTGGAGTTCATTCAAAATCATTGACAATGCAGCACTTGCAGAACGTTCAATATTCTGTGCTCTTTTGTTGCCAAAACTGAATACTTTTGCCACTACCCCTTTTGCATGGGCCACTGCTATCCAGACAGTTCCGACAGGTTTATCGGGTAAACCTCCGTCCGGACCAGCAATGCCACTTACGGCTACTGCATAATCTGTTTTAAAATGTTTTATTGCACCTAAAGCCATCTCTTTAACCGTTTCCTCACTTACGGCGCCATATTTTTCCAGCGTTTCCTGCAAAACACCAAGAACAGACTTTTTAAGTTCATAAGAATAGGTCACTGCTCCTCCTTCATAGACAGAAGAACATCCCGGATGCTGTGTGATCAGCTGTGCAATATATCCTCCCGTACAGCTTTCTGCAGTGGAAAGTGTTAGTTTACGCTGCTCCATAAAGTTCAGGATAGCTTTTTCCAAGGCGATATCTTCCTCCGCAACTACATACTTTCTGATTTTAGCAATCATCTGTTGTGCATATACTTCTACCTCTTCTTTCAGCAGCACCTCATCCGTTCCCGTACTGCTTAACCTTAAACGTACCTGTCCGAGTCTGGGCAGGTAAGCCAGTTTAATATGGGCAGGCAGGCGGTCTTCAATCTCTTCAATTTCCACCGCCAGAAAGGACTCCCCGATATTTGAAGTCAGAATGGTCTTATGATAAATGACTGGTAATTTAAAGGACTTCCGGATTCTTGGAATGATTTCATCATCCATTAAATACATCATCTCAAAGGGAACACCCGGCATGGATACAAATATTTTTCCATGTTCCTCAAACCACATACATGGAGCTGTTCCGTTTTTATTTTTGATCACCGTACACCGGTCAGGCACATCGGCCTGCTTCCTGTTCAGGTCTATCATAGGCCTGTTAACACGGGCAAAGATTTCCATAACATGGTTTAGCGTTTCTTCATCTCTTCTGAAACCCATATTGAAATATTTAGCGAGCGTCACCTTGGTGATGTCGTCTTTTGTCGGCCCTAATCCACCCGTAATCAAGATGACATCCGCTCTTTTTTCTGCCTCCTGCAAGGCTTCGATAATATGATCAGCATCGTCAGATACGGAGGTGATCTGTTTCACTTTCATCCCGATCAGGTTCAGTTGTTTCGCCATCCATGCAGAATTCGTATCTACAATCTGACCAATCAGGATTTCATCACCTATGGTTATAATTTCCGCCAGCATATCAATAGTTTTAGTATCTCGTATAGTAATTCTTTCTCTTGCTCAGCTTCAGATCCTGTAATACAGAAGCTTTCACTTTGATGTCCACTGAATACATCTGCTGCGTACCAAAAGGAATCCAGCTGAAACTCATATCCCAGCAATGCAGGTCCCTGTAGATACCAAAACGGGTAATGGAGAAATTATTGGTCTCAAAATTCCATCCAGAGTCAAATGTCACCTTCCATTTAGGAGTGATGTTTGCATCTCCGTTAAAGGTCAGGCTATTGTTGATTCTGCTGTTCAGTCCTAATCTATCCGTAGAGTAATTGAAACTGTATCTGAAAGCAAAGTTCCATGGAATTTTAAAGTCCACAAAAGCGTTTGGATCACGGCTTACCAGGGCCATCGCTTCCGCCTGTTCAGGTGTCATTCCTTTCTGAATGTTCTGCTCACGCTGATCCTGTTCATTGATATTTTTCCTCTTCAGGGCTTCCGGATTCAGACTATAGTCAAATGATAAGCCGAAGGAGGTCAGACGTGGCAATTGCCCTCTCTGCCAGGTATACGTATTTGTATAGGTCTTTGCGGTATTATTGATCGGATCATATTCATCCTTCACGTAATAAGGATTCAGCACGGCATTGTAATTCACCTGAAATTTATCGGTAAAAGGCGTACTACCTGTGATGTTAAAGTCAGCCAGGTTATTTCTTGGCGCCAGGAAATTATAGGCACTGGTGATGGATAAGTTATTGATGATCGGTACTTTCTTTTCTCCTTTTCCGGTAGTATCCTTCGGGGTCAGCACCTTTGCTTCAACCGTATTTTGTATCCCGAAAGAAAGGGAGGCTGATCTTCCCATAGGTGGCCCACCGTATAACATCCCCTCCTGGCGCGCATAAGTCAGGTATTGAGGTACCGTATTATTTGTAGTTGCATTATAAGAAGGATTAGGTACGCGAATGGGGTTCCCATTGGCATCTCTTGATCCGTCATACTCCGCATACCGGTAATTTCCTTTAGTAGGATCAGAAAAGTCCGGCGCATAACTAAAACCAATACTTGGCGTCATGACATGTCTGATTGCTTTCAGATTCCCCATCTTGGAAAACTGCGCCGTAGAGTAAATCTTAGTCGAAACCGATCCACCCACATTATAAGTTCCATAACGGTTAAATCCGGGAACGGTATCTATCCGGCTCAGATCAGCACCATTTCCGGTTGCTTTTAAATAAGTTTTTCTGATGGTTTGAAAATGCCAGGTCTCGGTATAGTTCACACTTGTACCAAAGTTGAAGTACTTCAATACATTAAAGTTCATTTGAATCGGGATGTTATGTTGCATCCCGTTTCTGAACTTATTCAGGATTTGTTTCTTGAATAAAATACTATCTCCTGCAGTCACCGAGTTACTGCTTTTCATGCTGTAGCCTATGGAAATCTTTTCATACCAGCGCTGGTCGCCTACCCTGTTAGGGGAGGCAAAAGGAAAAATACTCCTCGCCATATTCAAACTGATATCAGGTAAAGTCAGATCGACCGTTTTCGAAGACGTATTCTGGTTTACCCTTGTTGCCAGGGAAAGGTTAAATAAATCCCCGAACAGCAGCTTGGAATAAGAGATCGAAGAGGATAAGATATTGGTGGAAAGTTGCTGAGGATCATAAGTCATCCCCGCGGCAGTATTCCTGTTGTAACCACTGGTCTGAATCTGCACGGATGCAGAGAAATTACTCCCCGGATTCGCATTCGCATTCTGACTGTGGTTCCAGTTGATGCTAAAATCTTTCTGTTTACCAAAATCTCTTGTTCCTTCAGATCCCGTGATGGTATTGGCGTACCTCAACATGATATTACCATTATATTTATACCTTTTGGTGTAGGTCGAAGTCAGGTTGACATCATAAGAGCCCCCTGTAAAAATCGTACCCAGTATTTTAGCGTCCCAATAATCACTCAGGCCAATATAATATCCACCATCTCTTAAAAAGAAACCTCTGGTAAAGTCTTCACCGGGACTGGGTAAAATAATACCCGACGACTTCTTATTGGGTTTTGGGAAAAAGGCGAAAGGCAAGCCGATCGGTAATGGAATATCTTCTATTTTTAAATAAACCGGACCAGTAATGATCTGATTCTGGGTAACGATCCCTTTTGTGATGTGAATTCCGAAATGGGGATGTGGCAGATTACACGTACTATACGTTTGTCCTTTACTGTGAATCTCATCATCCGGTTGCTTTTTTGCCAGTCCGCCTGAGAAAAAGCCTCCTTCCTGCTCGGTAAACACACCATAAATTTTTCCGGCTGCCGTTTCTGTGTTGTAGCGCAGGGAATCTGCCAGGGAACTCCCCTGTCCGGGCATCTTAAATATCGGCCGGCCCACATACTTACCTTTGGCATCGTGTTTCCCGCTGGCAAAAATCTGTTTTGTTTTACTATTATAGGTAATATAATCTGCGTCCAGTTCTAATCCCTGGTAAACTACCCTCGCGCGACCATATAAATAAACGATACCTTCTTTTTTATCAACTTTTGTGGAATCCTTAGCAGAGTACTCAATTTTATCACTGGATTTTGCAGTATCCGTAGGATTACTTTTCAGCCCGGTTGCCCCGGCCCTTTTAGTGGTATCTGTTTGAGGGACGACCTGTTGAGTGGAGGAAAAACCAGAAGATGCAAGAGCAGGAATACTAACAATTGTTAATAAAACAAGCCGTTTTAAAAAAATGATGTCGCTTAAAAGTTTCAAATTCGTGTGTGAATGTTATTTTTGCATTAATGTTTAATCCAAAACGTTCAAAATTAATGAAAAATATGCCATTGCTTAGACCAAATGCAATTTTGATCGTATTTATTTCTCTGATATTAGCTACAACCACTAGTTATCAGGCATTTACGCAAGAATATAAAATAAAAACCATCGTATTAGACGCTGGTCACGGGGGAAGAGACGGCTCTACCAGGGGGGCTTATTCAACAGAAAAAGATGTCGCTTTAAAAACTGCATTACGACTTGGAGCAGCGATAGAAGCCAATATGAAGGATGTAAAAGTGATTTACACCAGGTCAACTGATGTTTTTGTTCCGCTTTATGAACGCATTGCCATTGCCAATAATGCAAAGGCAGATCTTTTTATCTCCATTCACTGTAATGATATGCCGGTAATCCGCTCCTCTACCGTTACAGGATACCGGAAAGGACGCAATGGAAAAAGGATTCCCATTACAGAAACCTCCTACAGAAAAAGTACTTCCACCCGGGGCGTAGAAACCTTTGTTTCCGGTATGGGCAGGATCAATGAACAGGATGAGGTAATCAAGCGGGAGAATGCCGCCATCTTCCTGGAGGATAACTACAAGGAGAATTATGAAGGTTTTGACCCCAACAATGCGGAAAACTATATTATACTATCTTTGATGAAAAATACGTTCAGAACACAAAGTTTAAAATTAGCAAAACTTGTTCAGGACGAATATGTTAATGTAGGACGTGTAAACCGCGGGGTACAGGAAAAAAGCCTTGCCGTTTTAGCCAGGGCAGGAATGCCCGCCATATTAACAGAGATTGGATTTATCAGTAACCCTGAAGAAGAAGATTACATGAACTCAGAAGCCGGACAGGCGGAGATCACCAGTTGCCTGCTGAAAGCCATACAAAGCTATCAGCATAAGATAGAAGGATAATAGTTAGATACCGATAAAATAAAGAGTTAAGCCTGATGAGATTGAAAAGAAGTATATTCTTGTTTACCGTTTTATTATTTATAAGTTCAGAATTCGCTTTTTCGCAGGGATATAAAGTAAAAACCATTGTAATTGATGCCGGGCACGGAGGTGGTAAGCCAGGAGCCGCAGGCAGTTACTCTAAAGAAAAAAATGTTGCCCTGCAGGTTGCCCTCCGACTGGGTAAAAAGTTTGAAGACGAGATGCCTGAAGTCAAGATTCTCTACACCAGAAAAACCGATGTAGACGTTGACTTTTATAAAAGGGCCGAAATTGCAAATGATGCCAAAGCAGATATTTTCATTTCCATCCATTGTAACTCTATGCCCGACAGAAGGGTTGTAGCCGGTTATACCAAAGGAAAAAGAGGTAAAAAGATCCCGAGATATGCTTATGTAAAGAACTCTTCCACCAGTGGAACAGAAACTTTCGTTGCCGGAACACACCGATTAAATGAGCAGGATGTGGCCATCAGGGAAAATGCCGATATCAAACTCGAGAAAAACTACAAACAAAACTACGACGGATACGATCCCAATGATCCCGAAACATTTATTATACTATCTTTGTTTAAGAGTACATTTAGAGATAAGAGCCTGAAATTAGCGAGATTGATTCAGGACAACTACACTAACGACAATAAGAGAGTAAACAGAGGAGTAAAAGAGCAGGGGATTTTGATTTTACAAAGGGTTGGAATGCCTGCTGTGTTAACGGAAATCGGATTTATATCAAACCCGGCGGAGGAGAATTACATGAATTCTGCGAGCGGACAATCGGAAATCGTAAATGCTATCTTTGATGCCGTCAAGAAATATAAAAAACAAACAGAAGTAAATTAAGTAAACACACATACGTGAAAATAGCAAACGAAACCAAAGTAGGCATACTAGCAGCCTTTTCCATAGCCTTATTAATCATCGGCTACAACTTTTTAAAAGGCAATGCCATTTTTTCCAGCGAGACGGTATTGTATGCCAGGTATTCGCATGTAGACGGGCTGGGTGTCTCTAAGCCGGTTTTAATCAATGGCTATCAGATCGGCCGTGTAGATAAACTTACCCTTCAATCGGACGGAACAATTATCGCGACGCTGAAAATCAAAGGCAAATATGAAATCCCTAAAAACAGTGTGGCCAAACTGGAGAGCATTGACCTTTTGGGTGGTAAAGCAATTGTGATGGCTTTAGGAACCGGAAACGTATATGCTAAAGACGGAGATACTTTAAATGCAAATGTGGCTAAAGGCCTGATGGAAACGGTACAACCGGTTCAGAAGAAAGCAGAGATGATCATTGCAAAAATGGATTCCATCTTAACCAGTGTAAACTCTATCCTTAACCCTAACTTCCAGAAAAACGTAGACAAAAGTTTCAACAGTATTGCTTCTACCCTGGCTTCCCTGGAAGCTACTTCTAAAAAAGTAGACAATCTGGTAGGCTCTGAAGGCAGCAGGATTTCCGCTATTCTGGCCAACGTAGAGAACATTTCCAATAACCTGAAGAACAACAATGAAAAGATCAATGGTATCCTGAATAACATCAACACCATTACCGATCAGGTAGCGGCAGCGAACTTCAAACAAACCATAGACAATGCCAACAAATCAATGGCAGACCTGCAGGCGATCGTTGGTAAGATCAATGAGGGTAAAGGTACTTTAGGCTTGTTGATTAATGACACGAAAATGTACGACAACCTGAACAGTGCTTCTCAGAACCTGGATAAGCTGATCATTGACTTAAAAGAAAACCCTAAACGTTACGTTCACTTCTCTGTGTTCGGTGGCGGGGCCAAAAAAGATAAATAACGATTGTTATCCAAACAGAAAAGCCTGCTTAAAATTTAAGCAGGCTTTTTTTATGGTCATTGATTTTTCTTTTTAATCAGTTGATTTCAGGTCAGATGGAAAAGGTACTTCCCTCCTGTGCCAGTTGCGTGTGTTCAAAAACCTGACTGGCTTCTTCCAGCAAAGGCTGTAAGGTCTTATACCTGGAAGAAAAATGTCCGATGAGCAGTTTTTTAGCTCCTGTTTTTATCGCCGTTTCTGCGGCCTGCAAAGCAGTGGTATGGTGAGTTTGATTTGCCCGTTCCAGCATCTCATGCAAAAACGTAGCCTCATGGTAAAGGGTATCACAATTCTGAATGAGTTCAAAATAACTGCCATCACAAAGGGTATCCGAGCAATAGGCATATTTCCTGGGCTCATCAGAGTCTGTGGTATAATCCTTATTCAGTAATACAGTTCCATCCGGTAAGGTCAGGTCTACCCCTCTCTTGAGCAATGGATAGTATTCCAAAGGAATATTTTCCTCTTCCAGTTTTTCAACGATCACCTTGCGCAATCTTTTCTTTTCGTTGAAAACGAAACCGGTACAGGGAATTCTGTGGTTCAATATAATCGTAGATACCGTCAGGTCCGAATTCTCAAATATCTGCTGAGGGGAATCTGCAGTAATGGGTACAAAGGTAAGCGGATAGCGGAGAATCGTTTCAGAGTGCTTAAACTGAAGCTCCAGGATTTCCATTAAAGCTGCAGGAGCAAATAAGGTAATCGGTTTGATCCTTCCATTCAGATGCATGGTAGAAAGCAGTCCGATCAATCCAAAATAATGATCTCCGTGAAGGTGGCTGATGAATACAAAATCTATTTTGCTGGCTTTAAAACCATACTTGATCAATTGCTGCTGGGTTCCTTCCCCACAGTCGATCAGATAAAATTTTTCATTGCAATTTAAAAGCTGGGCACTTGGATTTCTATTGTATACAGGTGTAGCAGAACTGCTACCTAAAATAGTAACCTCAAACTTCATTAACCTTTATCTACGCTCCCCAACAATTCCTTCTCAATTTCTTCCATAAAGATCAGATCCGTAGCTTCATCCAGTTTAGACACAATGGTCAGGGACTGATCCAGATTAGACATTTCTAATATTTTGGCAACTACGCCATTTACCCCTGTAAGAATAAATAAACCATTTGCTTTCTTGCATAGACGGTCTCCTACCAGCAGACTGCTCAGATCCTGTGAATCATTACATTCCTTTATAGCGGATAAATCCAGAACAATGTTATGGTAACCTTCTGCGTTCAATAAAATGAACTCAGATTTTAACTTAGGGGCATTGTCGTTTGTAAACTTAGTCTCTCTAAGCTTTAAAACAACATACTTTTCATGCTTGTCAACTGAAAATTTCATGATATTGATTTATTTATATGTGTTGCTAAAGTAATTAATTTTATCTGTTTTTAATATTGATTGGTCTAATAATTCCTTCTTAACGATCTAAAAATTTGTTTCTGAAGGTGCCAACCGGCTTTGGCTTTATATCATGGCGCTCATCCGACAATTCAGATGAGCACCATAAATTTAAAAACAGGGTTTAGTTTTCTAAAAGCCTGTTTAATGAATTTTTCACATTCTCTTCAATCCGCTGAACCACATCTGAAGTTTCATTTTTGATGAAGGTATCACCTGTGATCTGCTCATAAAGCTCAATATAGCGTTCTGAGATGGAATTTACAATTTCTGGTGTCATCACCGGAATCGCTTGTCCATCTTTACCCTGGAAACCATTTTCGATCAACCATTTACGGACAAACTCTTTAGACAATTGCTTTTGAGGCTCATCTGTAGCTTGTCTGTCGGCATATCCTTCCGCATAAAAATAGCGGGAAGAATCAGGTGTATGGATTTCGTCAATCAGGAAGATTTCCTCCCCTACTTTACCGAATTCATATTTGGTATCTACCAGGATCAGTCCGCGCTCAGCAGCCATTTGTGTACCACGCTCATAAAGTGCATAGGTATACTGCTCCAATTGCTCATAGTCTGCCAGGGAAACAATTCCTTTAGCCAGGATATCCGCTCTGGAAATGTCTTCATCATGCCCTACCGCTGCTTTTGTAGTTGGGGTAATGATTGGCTGAGGCAATTTATCATTTTCTTTCAGTCCTTCAGGCAAAGCAACTCCGCAAACACTACGTCTGCCGGCACTGTATTCTCTCCAGGCATGTCCGGCAAGGTATCCCCTCACCACCATTTCCACCTTAAAAGGTTCACAGATCCTGCCTATGGTCACCATTTCATCCGGAACATCAATTACCCAGTTAGGTACGATATCTTTGGTAGAACTCAGGAATTTAGCAGCGATCTGGTTCAGCACCTGTCCTTTAAAAGGAATCGCTTCGGGTAGTACAACGTCAAATGCAGAGATTCTATCCGTTACGACCATGGCCATAAACTGATTATTGATCGTGTATACATCACGCACTTTTCCCTTGTAAAAATTGGTTTGCTTTGGAAAGCTAAAATTTGTTTCTTTAATTGCTGTCATGGTATTTGCCAAAGAGCTGTTGTTATTTGTTCTTAATTATTGGATATCGCCGTAGGCTTTTAAAATTCTTTTTACCAGTTTATGCCGCACCACATCTTCTCCCGTCAGGTAAATAATTTCAATACCAGGAATATCGTCTAAGATACGCAGGGCATTATGCAGTCCGGACATCTGCTTTTTAGGCAAATCGATCTGGGTTACATCGCCTGTTACAATAAACTTAGCAGAAGGGCCCATCCGGGTGAGGAACATTTTCAGCTGCAGGTCAGTTGAGTTCTGGGCCTCATCGAGGATTACAAAACAGTTATCCAGTGTCCTGCCACGCATAAATGCCAAAGGGGCAATTTCTATCGTTCTGTTCTCCAGATAAAGTTTCAGTTTTTCTGCCGGGATCATATCATCCAGGGCATCATATAAGGGGCGAAGGTATGGATCTACTTTTTCCTTCAGATCGCCTGGCAAAAAGCCCAGGCTCTCCCCTGCTTCTACGGCAGGTCTGGTTAAAATGATCCTTTTAATTTCTTTATTTTTAAGTGCTCTTACGGCAAGGGCTACTGCGGTATAGGTTTTTCCCGTTCCTGCAGGGCCGATGGCAAAAAGCACATCGTTCTTCAGAATGCTGTCAACCATGCGTCGCTGGTTCGCGGTCCTGGCTTTCACCAGTAAACCGTTTGGCCCGAATACGATCACTTCACCTCCACCACTACCCGCCGCAGGAGCGGCCTTTTCGGCTGTTCCATTTTCGGAAGCAGGCTGTGCTTTCTTAGAAACGAGGATAGATTCTACATCACTGGCAGTTAATGTGCTATACTGCTCCAGCTGGTTTAGCAACAGCGTATATTTCTGCTCAAAAACTTTAAGCTCTTTCTCATCACCCAATACTTTCAGTTCATTGCCTCTCGCCACCACTTTAAGCTTTGGAAAAGCATTCTTAATCAGCTCGTAGTGCTCATTGTTTGCTCCCCAAAACTGTACCGGATCTACCGATTCTAATGTTAATTTAAGTTCGTTCAAAATATTGTTTTTTAGATAGAGGTGTATATTTTGATATAAAAATTGAATATTTGTACGCGATTTGCCGCTTACGCAAGATTAAGAATAAATATTCAATTTTTAATGGCCATTATTACATTAACGACAGATTTAGGTTCAAAAGATTTTTATCAGGCTGCCCTTAAAGGCAGTATCCTGAGCATCTTGCCTACGGCCAATATTGTTGATGTTACCCATGAAGTTCCTTCCTTCAATATTTCTTATGCGGCATTCGTTCTGAAGAATGTTTATCCTTATTTTCCTAAAGGTACTGTGCACCTGATCGGTATCGATTCCGTGTTCAGTGAAAACACCAGATATATTGCCCTGAAATACAGGGACCATTATTTTGTGGGTGCAGATAACGGTATTTTTTCTTTATTGTTTGAAGAAACTCCCGAAGAAATTGTGGAGCTGAATATCATGCAGGACCTGAAATACCTGCATTTTCCATTGGTAGATATTTTTGTAAAAGCAGCCATCCATCTGGCTAAAGGCGGCAGGTTAAGAGACATTGGAATGCCGACCGACAATGTAGAGGAACGCATGTTGCTAAACCCTGTTATTGAGCGTGATATCATCCGTGGAAGTGTGATTTATATCGACACCTTCTCCAACGTGATTACCAATATCACTAAAGAATTATTTACTAAAATACAGCGGAACAGGGACTTTACTTTGTACTTCAGAAAGAGTGAAACCATTACCCAGCTGAGCTGGCATTACAATGAAGTTCCTGAAGGAGAGAAACTCTGTCTTTTCGGCATAAGTAATCACCTTGAAATTGCCATTAATAAAGGAAAGGCCAGCGGCCTCCTCGGCTTACACCTGAGCGATATTGTCAGAGTGGAGTTTCATCCTTAAAAATATTTTCATGTTAATACGTCTGGTAAAAATGCATTTCTCTGCTGATTCTGTAGCAAAATTCAAGGAGACCTTCCAAGCAGTACAACCCAAAATAGCTGCGTTTAAAGGCTGCAGCGCCGTGCAACTGCTTCAGGACAACACTAACCCTGACGTATTCTTTACCATCAGTCATTGGGAAGATGAGCAGCATCTGGAAGATTACCGGCAGTCTCCGCTCTTCCGGGAAACCTGGGCTATCGTAAAACCCATGTTCCTTTCCAAAGCTGAGGCATGGAGTTTGCTTGCTCCATAGAAACACAAAAAATGATCAAAAATTTATTGCTTCTCCTGTTGCTTGGATTTAGTCTCCAGGCCGCTGCTTTTCAAAGTGACACCAGTGCCTATCAACTACAACGTTTAAAGATCAATGGGCTCCTTGCAGAGCGCAGTACACGCTTTGGCCAGTACGACCAGAGTTTAGATGCAAGAACCGGAATCTTCGGGTTTCAAACAAAAAGAGACATTAAAAATTCCAATGAAATCCTTCGTCAGATCGTCCTGAACGACAATAATATTTTCAAGGAGCTTAAAATATTAATGGACTACAAAGATCAGGAAGTGAAAGAAGTTATCAATACTGCCAACAGCACCAATAGCAGGATTCAGGCCTATATGCTCTCCATCAAAAAGCTACAGGACCAGAATCAGTCTCTTAAAAAGGAAGCACAGCAACTGGAACGCGGCAAGACCTTTTATCACTATATCATCATATTTTTGGTATTGGCACTTGGGGGAACAGGCTACGTTTTACTGAAGAAGCTAAAGAAAATCTAAGCCTGCCGATAAAAGGAATTCAGCCAAAATTTAAACTTAGCGCATATGAAAAAATGGTTTTTCAAGATACTGGTCAGGATCAACAAAGCCCTCCTGCCCAGTTTGTACAAAAAAGACCCGATGAAACTAAGTACCTTTCAAAAGGCAATATTAGGTTACCGGTACTGGGTATTGACCAATAGCCTCAATTAAAATAGTTGGTCAGCAGGCCTACTAAAAATTTAGGTTCTACCCAGGTGGATTTCGGAGGCATTACCCCATCCGCTTCTGCGACTGCGATCACCTGTGCAACCGAAGTCGGAAATAAAGTAAAAGCAACAGCAAATAAGCCGTTATCCACCCTACTTTGCAGGGCCGAAACCGGCGTTCTTCCCCCTTCAAAAGTAATTCGTGCATCCGTTCTCGGATCCCTGATTCCCAGGATGGGTTCCAAAATAAAATCCTGTAAAATACTCACGTCCAATACCCCTACCGGATCATTCGCATCATAAATTGCCGGCTTAGGACTCAACACATACCACTGTTTACCGAAATACATTCCAATCTGATGCAGCTCCTGTGGCTGGACAGGCACGTCCGATATGGCGACCTCAAAACCAGTTTTCAGGGCTTCCATAAATTCAGCTTCGGTCTTGTTTCCAAGATCCCTCACCAGCCGGTTGAATTCCAGCACCTTTACCTCAGCAGTATTCATGTACACCGTAGTGAAATAATTATAGAGTTCTGTGCCCGTATGTTTAGCACTATTCAAAGCCTGCTTCTGAAGTCCCATTTTGGCCATTGAAGCGGCCCTGTGATGACCATCAGCAATATATACCGAAGGTATTGCCTGAAAAGCAGCCACCAACTGGTCCAGGTCCCTCGTTTCCGTTATTGCCCAAACCCGATGCCGGCTCGCATCTGCAAAGCTGAAGTCAAGGTCAGGATTTAATGCCACATACTTTGCAATCAGCCCATCGATCAGCTCATCCGGATGATAAGTAATCAGTACCGGATTCGCATCCAGTCCAGTTTGCTGCAGGTAGTCGGCCAGCAGTTTTTCTCTGCGTTCTACAGTAGATTCATGCTTTTTTATCCTTCCTTCCAGGTAATCCTTAATGTGGGTCAATGTCCAGATTCCAGTCTGACATAAGCCATCATGTTCCACCTGATACACATAAATTGCAGGTTTTGCTTCCCTTACCAGGTAATGGTGGTCCAGAAAACCTTCGAAATTTTCCGCAATCTTCTTGAAGATCAATTCCTGACGGGTCCCTCTAAGGTATGGATTGTCCAATTCCGGATTAATCAGGTGCAGAAAGCTACAGTTATTTTCGGACGCAATTAAGCGGGCTTCACCCGTTCCATAATTTTCCAGGGGACGGGTAACCACCTTCGACTGGAGGTGAACTGCAGGTTTTAATCCACAGAAAGGCTTTATATTTGGCATAGGATGGATTGGGAAATGAGGTACCCTTCTATGGGCACCTCATTAAAAGCTATTTATTAAAATGCTCAATAATTAGGGTAGCAAGTTCAACACCGATACGCTCCTGTGCTTCATTTGTTGCCGCACCGATATGAGGTGTTAAAGAGATCTTTGCATGTTGCAGGATAGCCGCTGCAGGGGTAGGTTCGTTATCGAATACATCTAATCCGGCAAAAGCAACTTTACCACTGTCTAAAGCAGCGATTAACGCGGCCTCTTCTATGGTTCCGCCTCTTGAGCAGTTCACCACACCAACGCCGGTTTTCATTTTTTCAAACTCTTCCGCACCCAGGATTGGTTTATCTGCAAATGGTGTATGTAAACTGATGAAATCACTGTTCGCGATCACTTCTTCCAGCGAAACTGTTTTTACCGGAATATCCACTTTAATACCTCCCTGAAGGTTTAAGGTCAGGTTTCCTTCGAAAGGAAAAAGATCATAAGCCAGGACATTCATTCCCAGGCCTAAAGCTACAGTAGCCGTTTCTCTTCCGATTCTGCCGAAGCCAATGATACCGATCGTTTTACCTCTCAGTTCCACACCTTTAGCATAAGCTTTTTTCAGGGCATTGAATTTAGTATCTCCTTCTACAGGCATTTTTCTGTTGGCATCCTGTAAAAAGCGAACACCAGTAAACAAATGAGCGAATACCAGTTCAGCTACAGAAAGAGAAGAAGCAGCAGGCGTATTGATTACTGCCAGGCCTTTAGCCCTTGCATAATCTACATCGATATTGTCCATTCCTACCCCACCTCTTCCGATCAGTTTAAGATTTGGACACTGATCAATCAGTTCCTGACGTACTTTTGTGGCACTACGTACCGTAATCGCATCATAATTCTGTAAAGCTTCAGCTAATTTATCCTGGGCAATTGTTTCTGTATCTACTACAAAACCCGCCTGCTCTAACAGGGATTTACCGATGGGATCTATTCCATCGTTTGCAAGTATCTTGATCATTAATTCTAAATTTTATTGGTGTTTTTCAGCAAAAATCTGCATTAATTCAATTAAAGTATGTACGCTGGTAATTGGAAGTGCATTGTACATCGAAGCTCTGAAACCGCCCACACTTCTGTGGCCTTTGATTCCTTCGATGCCGTTTTCTTCCGCGAACTTTAAGAATGGTTTTTCGAGTTCCGGGTTTTCCATCACGAAGCATACGTTCATTCTCGAACGGTCTTCAACTGCACAGGTACCTTTGAACAATGGATTTCTGTCGATTTCTGTATATAAAGCTTTCGCTTTTGCAATGTTTTCTTTTTCAATTTCAGCTACGCCACCTTTAGATTTCAACCATCTCAGGTTTAGCATCGCTACATAAATAGAGAATACCGGAGGTGTATTGTACATAGAACCACCTTCAGCATGAACTTTATAGTCCAGCATCGAAGGGATTTTTCTTCCCGACTTACCTAAGATCTCATCTTTAACAATGACTACCGTTAATCCTGCAGGTCCGATATTTTTTTGTGCACCTGCATAGATCAGGTCGTACTGAGCTACGTCAATTACACGGCTCATGATGTCTGATGACATGTCACAAACTACAGGAACTTTTGTTTCCGGCAGGCTGAACATTTCTGTTCCATAAATGGTATTGTTAGAGGTGCAATGAAAATAAGCACTGTCTTCAGGGATGCTATACTCTTTAGGTACAAAGGTATAGTTCGATGATTTTGAGGAAGCTACAATATTTGCAGTTCCAAAATTAGCGACTTCCTTAATCGCTTTGTTTGCCCATACTCCTGTCTCCAGGTAACTGGCTGTTTGGCCTTCAGGCAATAGGTTCATAGGAACCATTGCAAATTGCAAACTCGCACCACCTTGTAAAAAGAGAACGGAATAACCGGCAGGAACATTTAACAATTCTTTAACCAACTTCCCGGCCTCTTCAACTACACCTTCAAATTCAGGCGTGCGGTGAGAGATCTCCAGAATAGACAAGCCGTCTTTAAAATCAAGTACTGCTTGTGATGCTTGCTTGAAAACTTCCTGTGGTAGGATACAGGGTCCAGCGCCGAAATTATGTCTCATTTTTATGTTATTTTTATTAGTTGTAAATGTAATATTTTCTATGGTTTATTATTTCGAATTTTTAAACTTAATGATCAGTTTCAGGTTGAATCTCCTCCCGCTTAAATAATTAGGTATCGCATATTGGACGTTATTCAGGTCCTTCAGCCAGAGGTAGGATACCGTGTTGTCGATATTCAAAAGGTTGAACACTTCGGCATATAAGGCAAAAGAGCTGAAGTATTTATCCAGCAATCTTGATTTCCCCGGACTGGCATCATCCAGAAAATCTTTAGAGAATCCGATATCTATTCTTTTATAGGCAGGAATATGAAAATCATCCGTATAGCGATCCGACGAAGGTGCTCCGACAGGCAATGCTGATCCATACAAAACGTTCAGGTGTACTTTATACGTCGGACTATTGAGCAGGCGGTCCTGAAAATAGGCAGAGAAGTTCAGACGCTGATCTGTAGGACGTTTCAGATAACCTTCCTGATCACCCGCTATATTTTGCACCGCCTTCATCAGAGAGAGCCTGAAATGAGAAACCAGGTCTTTCACAAACTCTCCCCCAATGCTGAAATCAGCACCATACGTATATCCTTTTGCCTGTTCTCCCGCCAGGTACCTGATCCGCACATTGTCCATCATATAAGGGATCAGCCGGTCCTGATATTTAAAGTAGGCCTCCGTACTGAACTTGAGTCTTGTACCCAGGCCATCAAAAGCATAATCCATTCCGGCAGAAGTATTGTAAGAGCGCTGCGCCTTTTGATTCAGGTTCAGTATGCCCTGAAAATCCCGGATACTTCTATAGTCAGGAGCCTGCTGATATACTCCTGCACTCCACCTGAAAATCTTATGATTACCCGAAGGCCGGTAAGCCAGCAACAAACGCGGACTGAAAAGCAGCTGATCACTCAGGCTATTGTAATTTCCTCTGATCCCCAGCTGAAGGTCCGTATAGGCAGACAGGCGGTAACTATCCTGCAGGTAAGCACTGTAATATTGAATACCCAGTTTATTTTCAGCTTCGATGACCGGCCCTCCATAAAAACGGCGGATTCCCGCAGAGTCAATCACACTGTATTCACTTAAATCATCCCGGTAGTTCTTATGCTCAAAGCGCAGTCCCCAGGAAAAAGTATGGTCATTAAAAGTCTGGTCTCCTTTCAGTTCAGAGCTCAGGTGCTGAGAACGGAGTTTGTTATTGGCAAACGTAAAGTACCCTCCTACTCCTGTTAATCTTTCCGATGGCCGGGGTTCCGGATCCCCCGGATCCGGGCTCATTTCGCTTAAAAAGTAAGCCCCCTGAATGTCTATATTTTCTCTCTCCCGACTGTTAAAATAGCTGTTGATCCATTTGATCACCAGGTTTGGCCTGGGTGCATAAAGCGTGGTGATGGCTCCACCCAGCGTCCGGTAATCATCCACTTCCTTTCCTTCATAATCTACATCCAGTCGGATTGTCCTGCTTAAAGTTCCGAATTCCGTCTGGCGGCTTTGCGGAATCAGTTTAAAGCTGCCATTGTTAAAGCTGCCCATAAAATTAAGGCTTAGCTTTGGAGAAAGCTGCTGCTGATAGATCAGTTGGGCATCTGTAAAATTAGGACGATAGCTACCTTTGTTCTCCTGGCTACTTAATACCCCTGTATTGTTTTTATAACGCAGGCCTGCCAGCAGAAAACTATTTTGACGGAGCATTTTAGTACTCAGAGAAGCGCCGTTCAATCCTGCAGTTAAAACCGTCTGACTACTGTCCGGTCTTCCGTACTTTACATCCAGCACAGAAGACAATTTATCTCCATACCGGGATTCAAAACCTCCGGCAGAAAACTTAGCATTGCTCAACAGGTCACTATTGATAAAGCTCAGTCCCTCCTGTTGCCCGTTTCTGATCAGGATCGGCCTGCTGATTTCTATATCATTGACATAGACCAGGTTTTCATCAAAATTTCCTCCCCTTACGCTATACTGAGCACTCAACTCGTTATTTGTAGAAACGCCAGGCAAAGTTTTGAGTATGGCCTCGAAATTCCCAGAAGGAGAAGGCATGGCCCCTATTCCCGAAATATTAATGGTGGTGCTGTTGCTGAGCTGGTTTTGTCTGCTGGTAATCGTGACCTGCTCCAGCTCATTACTGCTTTCTGTAAGCGTTACATTCTGGATCAGTCGGCCGGCCTTATCATGACTAATGCTGACCAGCACTTGCTTGTAGCCCAGCAGAGCATATTTTAAAATGAAAGAAGTGTTTGTGGCGTAAATGGTATAATTCCCTTTATCATCTGATAAAGCGGACTGATCCTGCCCCAGGATTCTGACGGTCACTTCAGCCAGTGGTTGTTGCAGTTCATTCGTCACCCTTCCTGTCACCTTTACTAAAGGTTGCGCCTTCAGTCCTGTCAGTGTCAGGAGAAGAACAAAGAGCAACAGGAGGCGTTTACGCATTTACACTTTCAGGATGCCTGCATTGAGATTTTTTAATTCCGAAATCATTTCTTTTGGAGCTGTTGCTGCGAAAATGGCATTTCCGGCTACAAAAGCATTAGCACCAGCCTGGATTAAATCTGCCAGGTTATGGATATCTACCCCTCCATCCACTTCAATAATCAGTTCCGGATTTATTGTAGCCGATAAAGCTTTCAGTTCTCTCAGTTTATGAAGCGTATTGGGAATAAATTTTTGTCCGCCGAAGCCGGGATTTACCGACATCACCAATACCAGGTCCAGGTCTGCCAGCACCTCTTTCAGTAAAGCTACCGGCGTATGCGGATTAATGGCGACCCCAGCTTTACATCCCGCTGCATGAATGGCCTGTATCGTCCGGTGAAGGTGTGTACAGGCTTCATAATGAACCGTAATCACTGCAGCCCCTGCCGCTGCAAAACGTTCGATATACTGATCGGGGTTAACGATCATCAAATGTACATCCAATGGTTTTGTAGCATGTTTTTTAATTGCTTCCATCACAGGAAAGCCAAAAGAGATATTGGGAACAAAAACACCGTCCATCACATCTACATGGAACCAGTCTGCTTCACTGGAGTTAACCATTTCAATATCACGTTGAAGGTTCGCAAAATCAGCAGCAAGTAAAGAGGGAGCAATGAGGTGTTTCATGATCAACGGGGTTTTAATATTAACGAAGTAAAGATAAAAAATTAAGCCATTTTAAAACAAAAAACCCCGCAAATTGCGGGGTTTTAAATGTTTGTATTATGCAGGTTTGTTTTCTGCGGCGCCTTCCGGTTTTGGTGGACGAGGTAATAAAGCTTTTCTTGAAAGTTTCATTTTTCCTTGTTTGTCAATATCCAAAAGTTTCACCTGAATCCTGTCACCTTCTTTGAACACACCGTCCATCGTTTCTAAACGAGTCCAGTCGATCTCAGAGATGTGCAACAATCCGTCTTTTCCTGGCATGATTTCTACGAATGCACCAAATGGCATAATAGATTTCACTTTACCATCATAAGTAGCACCTATGTCTGGTTTAGCAGCAATCGCATTGATACGGCCAACAGCAGCATCAATAGCAGCTTTGTTATCAGCGAAGATTTCAACGATACCTTTGTTACCTACTTCTTCGATAGAGATAGATGCACCGGTTTCGCGTTGCATTTCCTGGATGATTTTACCGCCTGGGCCGATTACAGCACCAATAAATTCTTTATCAATACTTAGAGAAACGATACGTGGCGCGTGATCTTTGTAGTCTTCACGTGGTGCAGCAATCGTTTTCTTCATTTCGTTTAAGATGTGTAAACGAGCTTCTTTAGCCTGGTTTAGGGCGTTAGTTAACACTTCCCATTTCAAGCCATTGATTTTTAAATCCATCTGACAAGCTACGATACCTTTTTCAGTACCGGTAACTTTAAAGTCCATATCACCTAAATGATCTTCATCACCTAAGATATCTGAAAGGATTGCATATTTACCAGTTTTCTCATCAGTGATTAATCCCATTGCAATTCCGGATACCGGTGCTTTGATTTTAATACCTGCATCCATCAGTGCTAAAGTACCTGCACAAACAGTTGCCATTGATGAAGAACCGTTTGATTCCAGGATATCAGAAACGATACGGATGGTATATGGGTTTTCTTCCAATCCAGGTAATACTTTCTTCAATGAACGCATGGCTAAGTTACCATGACCGATTTCACGACGACCAGCACCTCTGTTAGGACGAACCTCACCAGTTGAGAAACCAGGGAAGTTATAGTGTAATAAGAATTTGTTATATCCATTAACGAAAGCACCATCAATCATTTGCTCATCATCTTTAGAACCTAAAGTAACGGTAGTTAATGATTGGGTTTCACCACGTGTAAATACTGCTGATCCGTGAGCAGAAGGCAGGTAACCTACTTCACTCCAGATCGGACGTACCGTGCGTACATCACGACCGTCTAAACGAATTCCTTCGTCTAATACCAGGTTACGGATGGCATCATATTGTACATCATGGAAATATTTTTTAGATAAGAATCCGGTTACATCATCGATATCTTCACCTAAAGTAGCGATGAAATCCATCAGGATTGCACCGAATGCATCACCACGCTCACCTTTGCTTGTATTGCTTTTCGCTATTGCATATACTTTATCATAAGTAGCTGCATAAACCTGTTCTTTTAACTCAGGATTGCTGTCTTCATGAGAATAAGTACGTTTAACCGTCTTACCTACTAATTCAGCCAATTCTTTTTGTGCCTGAACCTGTACAACGATTGCTTTGTGTGCAAATTCGATTGCTTCTACCATGTCAGCTTCAGAGATCTCATCCGCTTCACCTTCCACCATTACGATGTCGTTTTCAGTACCTGCAACAAGGAACTCCATAGTTGCACGCTCTAAGTCGCTCACATATGGGTTAATTACAAAGTTACCATCGATTTTAGCTACACGTACTTCAGAGATTGGTCCGTTGAAAGGGATATCTGAAACCGCGATAGCAGCCGAAGCAGCTAAACCAGCTAAACAGTCAGGCATTATATTTTTGTCAGAAGAGATCAAAGTGATCATCACCTGAGTATCTGAGTGATAATCTTCAGGGAACATCGGGCGTAAAGCACGGTCAACCAGACGTGAAATTAAAACTTCATAATCTGATAATCTTGCCTCACGACGTAAGAATCCACCTGGAATACGGCCTGCGGCAGCATATTTCTCCTGATAATCTACAGATAGTGGCAAAAAGTCAACACCAGCTTTTGCACCCACTGTAGATACTACAGTAGCCAATAACATGGTATCGCCCATTTTAACAACTACAGAACCATCAGCTTGTTTCGCCAATTTCCCTGTTTCAATTTCGATTGTTCTTCCATCGCCCAAGTCGAACGATTTTTTTATTACATTCATTTAAAGAGTATTGTGGTGTGTTTTCCTCTTTCTACACACCTGATTTATATATATTTATTTTATTTTTCAAAGTAAAAAAGCCATCCTTAAGAATGGCTTTTCTTGATATTTTAACGCTTATTTGCTATCTCTCGAACCTAATGGTTTGATGATATCTCTTAGCCCTAAAGCTTTGATGATAGCACGGTAACGGCTAATATCTTTTTTGTACAGATAAGCCAAAATACCGCGGCGTTTACCTACTAATTTTTGTAGAGATAACTGAGTAGAGAAATCTTTACGATTTTTCTTTAAATGCTCTGTTAAGTGCGCAATACGGTATGTAAATAACGCTACCTGACCTTCTGCAGAACCCGTGTTAGTTTCTACTTCGCCGTGTTGTTTAAAAATTTCGGCTTTCTTTTCTTTACTTAAATACATTTCTTGAATGATACTAAAGTGTGTATGGATTAATTAATTGGGTGCAAAGATAGTTTAAGTTTTAATTATTCGCAAGTTGTCAGCCCACAATTGTCATCTGCTTTTAATTTACGATGATGGAGCAAATATAAATAAAATCTAAACCCTATTTTTGCCCACAGAACGAAGAAAACATGGAAAAGAGCGAATACAGCATATTTGAAAGTGAATTAAAAGTACGTCCGGATGACATAGATATGTTTCAACACGTACACAACAGTAAGTACTTTGACTATGTCCTAGCAGCCAGGTACGACCAGATGGAGCAATTTTATAAGATGCCTATGGAATCTTTCCTGGAAAGTGGCTTTGGCTGGGTGGTACGTACCGCACATGTTGACTTTAAGCGCCCACTGATTCTTGGCGATATCATTGCAGTCCGCACCGGCATCCTTACCATCAATGAGAAAGGCTGTCGTGTTCAGTTTGAAATTGAAAACAAACGCACCGGCAAAATCGCATCTGATGGCTGGTTCGATTATGTGATGATTGATACCAATACCGGAAAAGGATGTAAGGTGAATGAAGAAATGATTCAGGCTTACAGCATTTAGACCTTCCTTTTCAACAATACGATAACACCTCCGGACCTGCCGGGGTATCCCTAAACTTATCCTGGTATAGAACAGTTCGGGGATCCTCCGTAATGAGTCCGGATCTGGGAGGTAGTTACGAGGTAGTTGCGAGGTACTTGAAAGGTTAAATAACCATGCAACTACCTCCCAGATACCGGTCAACTACCTCGCAACTACCTTCCAACCCCAGAGTCTGTACAGAGTGTCTTATACTGCAATAAGTTTACATACAGAAAGTAAATTACTGATTAGTGTTTACGTAGTTTTTTTGTTTTACTGATATAGGTTTACAATGATAAATTTTATTACTGATATAAGTTTACCCAAAAATGCTGATTTTCCTGTTTTGAGTTTACATAGGCAGTAAGGATTGTGTTTTTTGTTGTTTTGGAACGATATTCTCCACCATGTGAGTCAGCTGTGGGGTTTGGAATTCGCAACTGGAATGCATTCTTAAATTATTGTATTTATCCATAGCCAGTTCTACTGATACTTTCGCCTGGGCTACATTTTTAAAGGTCTTTTCCAACCCTAGTTCCATTTTCAGTATTCCATTCACTCTTTCTGCTATTGCATTATCATATGGACTGCCTGTCTGAGTCATACTGATTTGTATTCCATTGTCTTTAAGCATGGTCACATAGTCATCGCAACAATATTGAGTTCCTCTGTCTGAGTGATGAATAAGGGGTCTGTTTGGATACAATCTTCCTTTTAAGGCTAGATTTAATGCTTTAATACATCCGATTGCCTTTAAATCAGTCGCCAAATGATGACCTACGATCTTTCTTGAATAGGCATCTGTGATTAGTGATAAATAAAGAAAACAAGTACTGGTACGCAGATAAGTAATATCGCTTACCCATATTTCTTCAGCATGTATCGCTGGCCTGCGCTGCACCAGATCAGGATGAACTTTAAACCGGTGAAAAGAATTTGTTGTACGAACCCATTTCTTTTTTGTCTTGATCAACATTCCATTAGAACGTACGAATTCAAATACCGCATCTCTTCCCATAGTGATACCATGGGCCTGTAAAAAGCCATTATTGAGTTCTTTATACAACTTTATGCATCCTGTTTTAGGAAGCGCTTTACGGATCTCAATGATTTTTTCAAGTACAATATGCTCCTCCAGAAGATGCAATTCAACACTTTTTAGATGATTATACCAGGCTTGCCTGGTATAATCAAATGTGGCGCAAAGAAGAGCTATGCTATAGTATTTGCGGGTGCCTCTGAGTTCTGAGATCACTTGGTAGCAGCTTTTTTTTTAAGATCTGTACCATATTCCTCATTAGCAATGGCAATCACTTTTTCCAGCACGGCGACCTTCAGTTCTGATAAGGCCAGCCGCTTTTCCAGCTCTCTTCGTTCTTTAGCGCTGAAAGGCAGCTCTTCAGCTACGTTGACGGCTTCTGGCATAAGATGGTTATGATTACTTTTGTACCAAGATACGAATCTATAAACCGTATTGGGCGATAACCCATACTTACGTTCTATTTGAACCTGGCTAAAATCACCATCAAGATACTCTAAGGCGATCTGTACTCTAAGACTCTCGGAATGATTCCACTCTGTGCCTCCTTTTCTTTTGTTTGGACGTTCATTTTTCATACTCATTTTTCTCTCTTGAAAAACTTTCTTATGTAAACTCAGGGCAGGAACGGACAGAGGATCCCCGAAGCAATCCCGGCCCGCTTATCCGACCTGTAACACCAGCGCGCAAAAAATTATTTTCTTTTTTAAAGATTTAATCATAAAAAAACTATATTTGGCACTTAACTAAACCGCAGTACCATGATAGTATTTGCAGTCCGATTTAGGTTTTAAGCCGAGGACTCCCCTCCTTCCTTCAGTTAAATGATTCAGCATTACCTGCTGACAACGGTTTATTATTATCTCTTTTCCCTTATTTATGTCACATCAGCAAACAGCTTCAACAGGCAAGCTATCTCAAATTTTTACGCTTTTAAAACAGGCCTTAAAAGGCGAAGACCTTGATTTCACTCAAGGCAGCATTCGCCGTGCAGTGCTACTTCTGGCCATCCCGATGATGCTGGAAATGGCTATGGAATCCGTTTTTGCACTGGTAGACCTTTATTTTGTCGGCCACCTTCACAATAGCAGTCATGCGATACAAACGGTAGGACTAACAGAATCTGTACTCACCATTATTTACTCTCTGGCCATTGGAATGAGTATGGCAGCAACAGCCGTAGTTGCCAGACGCATCGGCGAGAAAAACCCGGAAGCAGCTGCAAAAGCAGGTGTTCAGGCCATCATTGTGGCTGTTGCCGTTAACCTGATTATCAGCATTGTCGGCTTCATTTACGCTTCAGACATTCTGTTGCTGATGGGTGCTTCTGCAGAAACAGCCGAACAAGGCACTCCTTTTGCGCGGATCATGATGGGCGGAAGTGTGATTATTGTTCTTCTCTTCCTTATCAACGGGATATTCCGTGGAGCCGGAAATGCGGCCATTGCCATGAAAAGTTTATGGATTGCCAATATTGCCAACATCATTTTATGTCCGATACTCATTAACGGCTTTGGCCCTATCCCTGCATTCGGATTAACAGGTGCTGCCATCGCTACGACTATTGGCCGGGGTATTGGTGTCTGTTATCAGGTGTATCATCTGGTTAGCGGAAAAAGCCTGCTTAAGGTTCACTTATCTTATTTCAAACCGCATTTTGAACAAATTAAAGCTTTGTTAAAAATTGCTACACCCGGTATCTTTCAGTTTATCATTGCCTCCTGCAGCTGGATTTTCCTGGCTCAGCTGGTGGCGACAACCGGAGGAGACCATGGTTCTGCAGGTTATCAGACGGCTTTAAGGCTGATGATGTTCTTTATGTTGCCCGCCTGGGGTATGAGCAATTCTGCGGCAACCCTTGTTGGTCAGAACCTCGGTGCCAAGCAACTTGACCGGGCAGAGCAATCCGTTATGAAAACTGCCAAATACATTGTAATCTATATGATCTCCGTGATGCTCTTTACTTTTATAGGAGGTTACTATTTCATTTCCTTCTTTACCAACGATAAGCAGGTACAGGAAGTAGCCCTTCAGGCATTACAGATCATGTGCCTTGGTTATATATTTTATGGAATCGGAATGGTTTTGATCAGCACCTTTAACGGTGCCGGTGATACCTGGACACCAACATGGGTTAACTTCTTTGGTTTCTGGTTGTTTCAGATTCCACTGGCGTTCTTATTGGCAAAACATTTTAATATGGGACCTACAGGTGTGTTTATCGCGATCCCTGTAGCCGAAACAGGAATTGCTATTGCAGGTTACATTCTGTTTAAAAAAGGCAGGTGGAAAACCATTAAGGTTTAATGCCTGTTTCGGAAGATTCAGGATCTTACTGGAAAAAGAAGCATGACCACTCAAAGGCTGGAATCTTTTGCGCTAAAAAGCGCAAAATTTCCTATGCCTTTCCCTGGAACGCATCTTTTTCTTGAAATTAAGTTCCCTGCATCCGGTTTCATTTCGCAATTTCAATATACCCATAAATAAGCATTGTGATACTGAGGGTCTATCCCGAAATTTGAGGGACAAATAATTATAAAGCGTATGCGAAAGACTTTCAGCAACTTAGTTCTGCCATTTGTTTTGCTTACATGGTCTTTCTCGGGCAATGTAAGTTATGCTCAGGAGAACAGTACAAATTCAGAAAAACATCATTTGGTGAAGTGGAATGTTGCGGCATTGGTGCTTAAAAACTACTCTTTTCAGTATGAGCAAGCTATTGGTAAGAAGACCGCTTTCGCGCTTGGCATCCGCTTTATGCCAAAATCAACTGTGCCATTTAGTTCCCTATTAAAAAATACAATTGATGATGATCAGACATGGGATCACATTAAAGGTTATAAAACGGGTAACTTCTCCATTACCCCTGAGTTTAGATATTACCTTGGAGAAAGTGTTTTTCAAGGGTTTTATATTGCCCCTTTTCTGAGGTATGCCAGATACAATGCTGATCTTCCTTTCACCTATGAGTATCATGGGAACGGCATTACCATAAAAGACGAGATGAACTTTAGCGGAGGGATAGATACCTTTACCGCAGGCGTGTTGTTTGGCGCACAATGGAATTTGGGTAAATCCATCTCCCTTGATTTATGGATTGCAGGACCAAATTACGGTGTTTCTTCCGGAAATATCTCCGCACAAAAAACGCTCAGCCCCAGGGAGCAGGAAGAACTGAAAAAGGTACTTGAGCATGATTTTGGAAACCTTCCCTTAGTAAAAACGAAAACCACCGTTGATGGCAATGGCGCCAATATAGATTTTGACGGTCCATGGGCAGGCTTAAGATCAGGATTGAGTATCGGATACAGGTTCTAAATTTTTCGGGATCCTTTAGATCATATTCTTCCTGCCGGGTTCGGGATGTCAGTGCAGGATTAATAAAAAAAACGAGAATCCTCTTTGAAGACATTCGAATATTTGCCCTTCAGCAAAGATTCGGGGATGAAAAGAGGGTTCTCGTTTTTTAAGTAAATCACTTAGGAATTACCCTATAGTTTCTTTTACTAATTTGGTATAAAAGTCGTTGAGTTTCATTCCTGCTGCTGCTACCTGCTGAGGAATAAAGCTGGTTGCTGTTTGTCCTGGAATGGTATTGATCTCAATGAAATAAAAATCACCTTCATCTTCCGTCAGGATAAAATCAATACGTACCACGCCGCTGCAGTTTAGTTTCAGGTATACATCTTTTGCAATCTGCTCTACCCTTGCTTTGGTTTCCGGTCTGATTGGTGCAGGAGTAGTTTCCGTTGCTACGCCAGGTGTATATTTTGCTTCAAAATCAAAAAACTCTTTCGCAGTTTCCACTTCTGTTGCCGGCAATACTGTAATTTTCCCATCCAGCTTCACCACTCCTACGGTAAACTCACGACCGGAAATAAACTCTTCAATCAGCAGCTGAGTATCTTCTTTGAAGGCTTTATCGATTGCGCTTTGCAGGTCTGCACCATGAGTAACCTTACTCATTCCGATACTGCTTCCACCGTTATTCGGTTTTACAAAATATGGGATTTTGAGGTCCTTTTTTATTTGCTCCAGGCTATATGCCGTGTTTTTAAAAATTTGCGCAGATTTAGCGATGTGAAGATTTTCGATCCCCTGAACGATTGCTTTGGTATATCCTTTATTCATAGTGATGGCCGAAGTGAGGGCATCGCAAGTGGTATATGGAAGGTTAAGCATGTCGAAATAGCCTTGTAATTTACCATCTTCACCCGGAGAACCATGAATGGCAATAAAAACGCCATCGAACATAATTTTCCTGCCTTTTATAGTCAGGGAGAAGTCGTTACGGTCGACTTCAATTTTTACAGAGTCTGCGGGTTCATAAAACCAACCTTGCTGGGTTAGCATAATTTTATAAACATCAAACTTGTCGGCATCCAGATTTTGGGCGATAGTGGCTGCACTTTTAACCGATACGACCCACTCACCTGTGGTACCACCGGTTAGTAATGCTAATGTTTTCTTCATTTTTAAGCGTGTTAAAACCTATTAAAAGTAATAAGTTAAATGTATGCACAAATATAAATTAGTTGGTGCAGATGTCATTTTAATTCCAATAAAATATTTTTTTAGCCTATTTTTGGGCAAAATACAATAAGAACGAAAAACACCTATGAGCAAATTCATATCTTACCTAAAGACGAAATCCTTTAGAAACAACTTTATTGCCGCAATTGTAACTGTAGTGGTGATTTTACTGGTTGCTTTCTTTAGTTTAAGATATTACACCAAACATGGTCAGGGATTAAATGTTCCGGTATTGAAGGGCCTCGCATTTACTCAGGCGGTTAGTAAACTCGAAGATCTGGGACTTCGTTATGAAGTAGACTCGGTATTTGTGATGGATTCGCCTCCGGGGATTGTGATTGATCAGGATCCTGAAGCCAATACTTTTGTAAAAGGCAACAGAACCATTTACTTAACCGTAAATGTAGCCATGGCACCTAACGTTAAGTTTCCTGATATAGAATTTAAGCCTTTGAGAGAAGCGCAGGCATTGATTGAAAATTACGGACTTAAACTTGGTGATACGACTTATAAATCTGATGTCAGCAGAGATGTAGTCCTTCAGGCATTATTTGGTGGACAACCACTTAAGGCGGGCGAGTCTTTACCTAAAGGCTCCAGAATTGACTTTGTGCTGGGTGACGGAAAGGGAAATGAAGAAGTTGACATTCCTTCGTTAATAGGGCTGACTAAAGATGAGGCTGTTTTTGCGCTAAAAAATGGCGCAATGCTTACTTTAGGAACAGTTACTTACGAAGGAGAGATTACAGACAGTGTAAATGCCGTTATTATCAGGCAGGATCCTTTCTTAACAGACTCTGTTTCGAAAGTAAAAATCGGCACACCAGTAAATATTACGTTATCCAATAAGAAATAACATTTACGATCATTTTATGACAAACGAAAACGAGAAAAGCTTTAAGACAAAAACGAAGGTAATATTAGCTGTATTGCTGGCTATATTGGTTGTTGGTGGTTATTATGGGTTACAATTTTATAAGGTTTACTTTGCACCAAACACAACAGGGAAAGAAAAATACCTGTATGTGAGAACCGGGCATAATATTGATGACCTGTTCCAGGAAATCCGACGTAAAGATATTTTAACAGACATTGGAACTTTTAGTCAGGCTGCAGCAAAAATGGACCTGAAGAGTGCATTAAAACCAGGTCGTTATAAAATTGCAAAAGGAATGACCAACCGTGGTCTGATCAATATGCTGAAAGCTGGAAATCAGGAACCGGTAAAGCTTAAATTCCAGAACATCAGAAAGAAAGAGAACTTTGCCGGATACCTGGCTAAGAACCTGGAATCAGACTCTCTTACCTTTATCAAGTTATTGGATTCTGCATCTCTAATTGAAAAATATGGTTTCAACAAAGACAACAGTTATACCATGTTTATCCCAAATACTTACGAATTGTACTGGAATACCTCCCCTTCTGAGTTCTTTGAGAAAATGCAGAAAGAATATGAAAAATTCTGGAATGACTCCCGTAAGGCTAAAGCCGCAGCATTAAACCTTAGCCCGATTCAGGTTTCAATTTTAGCGTCTATCGTAGACTCTGAGGCCTTGTACGATAAAGAGATGCCAATCATTGCGGGGCTTTACTTAAACCGTCTGAAAAAAGGAATTTTACTTCAGGCAGATCCAACGGTGATCTTTGCCAATGATGATTTTACGGTTAAAAGGGTAACTAATTCTCTTTTACAGGTTCAATCGAGATACAATACTTATAAGTATGCAGGATTGCCTCCGGGACCAATCATGATGCCAAGTATAAATGCAATTGATGCGGTATTAAACAAGGACAACAACAACTACATCTATATGTGTGCAAAGGAGGATTTCTCCGGCTATCATAATTTTGCGGTTACGGTTCAGGAACATGAAATCAACGCCAAAAAATATAGAGAAGCCTTAAACAAACGCAACATTTACAAATAAGGATGTATACACACAGCACTAAAGTCAGGGTACGTTACGGAGAAACGGATCAGATGGGATACGTATATTATGGCAATTATGCAGAGTATTACGAAGTTGCCCGTGTAGAAATGCTTCGTAGTCTGGGAATGGATTATGCAGGGATGGAAAGCAGCGGGGTAATGATGCCGGTTCTGGAGCTGAACTGCAAATACATCAAGCCGGCACTTTACGATCAGGAGCTGACCATTAAAACCACCATCCATGAGCTTCCGGGTATACGCATACATTTCGTGTATGAATTGTTCAACGATGCTGACGAACTGATCAATATCGGAAAAACGACCTTGGTATTTGTAGACATGGAAAAGAATAAACCATGCTCGCCTCCTGAAAACTTCATGGAAAAGTTAAAAGTATTTTTTAATTAAATTTGATAGATGGAGTGGGTACATAGGCAACTATTAAAAATCAGGATTTATGCTTTGTTTATAGACTGGACCAAAGTATGTGTACTTCCAGGTTTTAGTCCGCTGCCGCTTTATACCATCGCTTCGTTTTTCTTTAAGGAGATCGGGAAGGATTCTTTAGTCAATAAGGCCTCTTCTCTTGCCTATAATTTTATGCTGGCTTTATTTCCTGCCATCATCTTTCTGTTTACTTTAATTCCGTTTATTCCAAGGCGTATAGGCTTCCAGAAACAGCTGATGGATTTCATTGTGCTGATCCTGCCGGCCGATGCTTATAGAGCCTTTGAGACCACTTTAAATGAAATTGTAAACAAGCCTAACCGGGGATTGTTATCCTTTGGTTTTTTCCTTTCTCTATTTTTCGCTACAAATGGCGTGCATAGTCTGATGATGGCCTTTAACAAGTCATCCCTGATTATAGAAACGAGGACCTGGTTAAAGCAACGCTTAATTGCAATACTGCTGACCATCGCGATTGCGCTTTCTGTGATCATTTGTATCGTGGCGATGACCATCGGAGAGGTTGCTTTAAATTACATTGATGATGAACTGAACATCAAAGGAAACTTCATTGCTTACCTCATTCAGTTAACCCGCTGGTCGCTCCTTGGGATTCTGTATTTTGTGACCATCTCGATTTTATACAAATACGGACCCGCACATGCAAAAAAATGGAGATTCTTTAGCGCAGGTTCCTGCCTGTCTACAATCCTGGCATTTTTAACGATCTGGGGATTCTCTTTTTATATCAATAATTTCAGTTCTTACAATAAAGTATATGGTTCAATTAGTACTTTAATTGTGCTGATGATCTGGCTTTATTTAAATTCTTTGATCTTATTGGTGGGATTTGAGCTCAATGCGAGTGTAGATTTGTCGAAAAGAAGTGTAAAAATCATCCGTCCGAACTTCAATATGTTCAAAAATACACCGCCTAACCCGGGGAATTCAGAAAGATAAAAAATTTTTCTAACTCATCTTTAAGGGCTTATCAAGTTTTCGTTAAATTATCTGATTCTGAATTTGCAGAATCAAGCGGTATTTGTACTTTTGTCGCGGAGAGTTGGCAGAGTGGTCGATTGCGGCAGTCTTGAAAACTGTTGACTTGTCAAAGGGTCCGCGGGTTCGAATCCCCCACTCTCCGCCAAGGTATCAAAACCTACAAAAATCCTGCAAATCGAAAGATTAGCAGGATTTTTTGTTTTAATTGAACTCCAAAATGCTCATTAATTTCCATATAGTTGGTGAGTGATTCGGTGAGTACATCTTGGACTTGTAAAAACTCACCGAACAGACAATACCAAGTCGACATTAAACAATGTTAAAAAAACAAACATCTAATCTTTAACATAGTCGTTTCATTTAGACTACCGACTTATATCAATGGATTCACTACACAGAGAATCAATGTCCAAACCAACTAAATAGATTATTGCGTTAGAAATCAGATCTGCGTTTACTTCAGCCATAAAGTTCAATAGGATTAGAAACCATACATACCGCCCGAAACTGATATTTGCTCACCAGTGATCCAACCCGCATCATCAGATGCGAGAAATACCGCGGCTTTCGCAATATCTTCGGGCTGGCCTCTTCGGCCAAGTGGTGTATTGGCAATAAACATTTTTTCATAATCACTTCCGGCGGTTACACCCGCACTGGTTGCACCTTCTGTTTCTGTGGCGCCAGGTAAAACTGAATTGATCCGAACCTTTTTTGCACCCAGTTCTTTTGACAAAGCGATAGTGAAGGCGTCTAGTGCAGCCTTAGTTGCAGAGTACAATGAAGCATTCGGAAGTGGATATTTACTTGCTCCCGAACTAATATTAATGATGTTGCCGCCCTCATCACCAAAAAGTTTCAATGCTGCCTGAATAGTCAATATTGGCCCTAACACATTGACATTAAAACTCTGGTGAAATGCCTCTACCGAAATCTGCTCAATAGGTGCGTAACCCTGTGATACTGCATTGTTAACTAAAACATTTAATGTGCCGTAGGCTTTTTCCGTTTCTTCAAACAGCCTAATCACGTCAGCTGCTTTAGATACATCTGCCTGCACGGCGATGGCTGTGCCTCCATTATCTATTATGGCTTTCACCACTTTTTCTGCGCCTTCTTTACTTGAGGCATAATTCACCACAACTTTTGCGCCTTCTGCAGCAAAATGTTTCGCTATGGCTGCGCCTATTCCTTTTGAAGCACCGGTAACAACCGCCACTTTATTTATTAATCTTTCCATTTCGAATTATTTTTTTATTTAGATAAATAGGTCATGCCACCATCAACAAGGAGTTCAGCACCCAACATGAATGAAGAATCATCAGAGGCCAGGAATACCGCTGTTTTACCGATATCAGACGGATGGCCTATCCTGCCAATTGGCATTACACTAGCAAAGTGAGTTTTTAAAGCTTCGATTTGCTCCGCAGGCACGAATTTGTCAAATGCCGGCGTATCAGTTGTACCCGGCGTAATTACGTTTACTCTTATTTTTCTATCTATAAGGTCATTTGAAAACGCTTTTGCCAGATAGATCACTGCTGCTTTTGCGGCACCATAAAGTCCAAATGAAGGGTAGGCACGATGTGCTGCATTTGATCCGATCAGAATAACAGAACCTCCATCATTCATATAAGGCAGCGCTTTTTGCACAGTGAAGTAAACACTTTTTAAGTTCAGGTCCACGGTGTTGTCAAAGTCGGCTTCGGTCGTATCTGCTACGGTTCCGGTAGTTCCAGCCCCCGCGTTCGCAACAACCACGTCTATCTTACCGAATTTTTCAGCGGTTTCCTTAAAAACGCGCTCCAGATCGGCTAGGTCGGTTACATCTGCGTTGATGGCTATAAAATCATCACCAAGCTGTGCCGCAGCGCTTGCCAGGGTTTCCTTGTTTCTGCCAACAATGGTTCCTACTACGTTTTCATTTTTGAAGGCTTCCGCAATACCAAAACCAATACCACTATTACCGCCTGTAATTACAGCGACTTTATTTTTTAACTTATTCATGATTTTTATGATTTAATTAACATATCCAAAAATGCAGTGTCGTAACGGGCTGAATCTTGACTTAAGTCATTAAATACACTTGATAAAAATCAATTTATTTTAAGGAATTCTTTCTTATCCTGCTTAAAGTCTCGGGAGATAATCCCAGATAAGATGCGATCATGGCTTGTGGAAAGCGCTGTAGAAAATGTGGATACTCATTAACCAATTCCTGGAAACGCTCTTCGCCTGATTGGCTTATGGCAGACTGCATCCTTTTCTGTGCTGCAATGGTGTAATTTTGACCTATAACGTTTTGCATTGCCGCAAAAGCGGGAATAGGCTTAATAAACTCATCCACTAGCGCATTCGTTATCTGGAGAATTTCCATATCCTCCAATGCCTGGATATTAAACCGACTTGGTGTTAATTGGTAAAAGCTTTCAAAATCGTTCAACCACCAGTTCTCGACACTTAATTTTAGAATATGTTCGTGCCCTTTTTCATCAACTGTAAACGTTCTGGCCGAGCCTTTTACGATAAACCCGGTATATTTACATACATCCCCTTCTTGTAGAAAATATTGTCGTTTTTTTAGTTTCTTTGACTTGAAGTGCATCATAAAGACTTGCTTCTCATCAGCTGAAAGCACTTTGCCAGAAAGTTTCTCAACATAATCAAAGAGCGGTGTAAATTCGGACATCATATAAATAGCTATAGAAATAAGGTCAAAAATAGCCTTTTTTCACCTTAGTTCTATAGTCTTCTGTCACTTGTTAAAAACCGGTCGATGGCACTTAAAATCATCGTTTAACCAGAGAACCAGTACGCCGGAAGAAGCCGGAGAACGCATCGCCAAATACGCGCTGATCGACCCGAACGAGTCTACTGGTAAATATTTCAGCTAAGAATATTTACCAGACATAGTTTGTACCTGGTAATCAGCTAAAAGTCTGACGAAATTCCAGTGGTGATAAATTCGTCTTCTTTTTGAAAAGCGTGCTAAAGGATTGCGCGTGCTCAAAGCCCAAGGCATAAGCGATCTCGCTGACCGAAAGACTGGTCGTGGAAAGTTTTTCTTTGGCTTTCGCGATCAGTTTTTCATGAATATGCTGCTGTGTGTTCTGCCCGGTATGAACCCGAAGCAGGTCACTCAGGTAGTTCGGCGACAGGTTCATCTGCGCAGCAATATATTGTACCGTGAGCAAACCCTCTACGTCGCTGTTAAAATAGTCATCTATCAACTGCCCGAACCTGGTCAGCAGCGCTGAATTATTATTCTTGCGGGTCAAAAACTGCCGCTCATAAAAACGGTTGGAGTATTTTAGCAGGCTCTCGATCTGCGTCAGAATGATCTCCTGGGTATGCTTATCGATACGCTGGCACTCCTTATCAATTTTATGGAGGATCGTGATCAGGTCATCTTCTTCCTCGGCCGACAGGTGTAGCGCTTCGTTAACTGCGTAATCGAAAAAACCGTATTGATGAATGCTATTCGCCAGCTTATGCTGTAACAGGAAGTCCGGGTGAAAGATCAGGAGATAACCGGACCCGCATTCCATATTTTGCAGGTCCAGTTGTTGCACCTGGTTAGGCGCAGTAAAACTCAATACTCCTTTATCATAATCATAATGCTGCTGTCCGTACCTGATCTTGCCTTTGGCCTCGCGTTTGAGCGCCACGCAATAAAAGCGGTTAACGAAACCTTTCCAGATCTCGTCTTCCAAAAAAACACTTTCTGCGAGATTGATCACGCTCACCAGCGGATGGCGAGGTTCTGTTAAGGAAAGCAAACGGTGAAATTCCGATATGGAGTTAATGGCGTTCATAAACAAAACTAATCAATTAAGCCCATACTGAACTCATCATAAGGCGCGCCGGTATCTGTACCTAAAGGCACGATGCTTTCCAGTTGTGATAGATCCGCCTGAGTTAATACAATAGTTGTTGCCGCAATGTTTTGCTCCAGGTACTTCCGGCGTTTCGTTCCCGGGATCGGCAGGATGCCTTTGCTCATGATCCAGGCCAAAGCCAGCTGCGAAGAAGTGACCTGCCTGGCTTCAGCCATTACTTCTATAGCTTTCACCAATTCAATATTCTTGTCGAACTGTACGCCCTGGAAACGCGGGATTGCCCTGCGAAAATCATTCTCAGGCAGATCATCGATGCTTTTGATCTCTCCAGATAAGAATCCACGGCCCAGCGGTGAGTAAGCTACAAAACCAATACCCAGTTCCTTTAAAGTTGCCAAAACCCCGCGTTCTTCCACCGTCCTCTCGAACAAAGAGTACTCGCTTTGTACGGCAGTGATCGGGTGCACGGCATGCGCCCGCTTAACCGTTTCAGACGAAACTTCAGACAAACCGATATAACCCACTTTACCTTCTTGAACCAGCTGAGCCATCGCCTCAACCGTTTCCTCGATCGGCGTATTTTTATCCAGGCGGTGCAGGTAATACAGATCAATGTAATCCGTATTCAGATTTTTGAGCGAACGCTCCAAAGATTTCTTTACATAATCTTTCTTGCCATTGATGGCCCAGGTTACCTTATTGTTATCATCGATCTCCCAGCCAAACTTGCTCGCCAAAATATACTGATCACGTTTACCACTGATCGCTTTAGCGATCAACTGTTCATTCTTTAGCGGTCCGTACAGATCGGCAGTATCTAAAAAATTACCGCCTAACTCAAGCGAACGTTGGATCGTCGCGATGGCTTCCTGCTCATCCGCAGGACCATACATATGCGCCTTTTCAAAACCCGTCATGCCCATACAGCCCAGGCCGATCACAGGCAGAACTAAACCCTGGCTGCCCAATGCTATTTGTTTTATTTCCATGATCCAAAGGTCGGTAAGCCAAATCGCGTGCATGTATGCAAACCCCTGAAGCTTGTAAGCAAATCAAGGATTGATTTTTAAACGTCTATAAACCTTTCGACTTATGGGAGGATCTGACTTACTATGAAATAGAGTTATAACATTACCGTCTAAAAGAAAAGCCATGCTTTAGGAGAAAGATAACCCACGATCAGTGAGTGATTCGGTGAGTCGCCAATCACAAACCATCCAGACACCATATTAAAGCAGGATTTTAACCTGGGGTACAATTCCCCCACTCTCCGCCAAGGTATCAAAATATGCTCAGTTTTTCATCCTGTAGATGAGCGATTCGGTATATGTAAGGCTTTTTGTGATCATTCATTCTCTTCCGCTTAAAGAGCTACATTTCTTATCCTTATTAACTTACCACTCAGTTCATCGGTAAGAATGTATAATTTACCCATAGGACTTTGCGTCACTTTTCGCATTCTTACTCTATCATCTGTAAAAAGTTCTTCAGCGCTTTTTATATTTTCCCCTTCTATTACCATGCGCCATAAGCTACCTTTTGATAATCCTGCAACAAGTAAGTTTCCTTTCCACGCTGCAAACTCATTTCCCGAATAAAAATGTAATCCGGTAGGTGCTACAGTTTGTAACCAAGACCATACAGGGTCTGTATACTCATTACCAGGGATAGGTTTTGGTGCAAATTCTGCAAAGCGGTACTTCCCCGTGGTTTTCATAGGCCAACCATAATTCGCTTTTGCTTTCAGCACATTAATTTCGTCCCCTTGATGTGTACCATGTTCTGTAAACCAGATTTTATTGGTAGTTGTATCAAGCGTTATACCCTGTGCTGCCCTGATTCCTATAGCATATAATCCTGGACTTGCTTTGCTTCCAAAATCTGGGTTGTCTTTTGGAATGGTTCCATCAGAGTTAATTCGATAAATTTTCCCTCTTCTATCTTCAATATTCTGAGCAATGGGAATTGCAGGCTGATCTTGCTCAGAAAATAATCTTTCCCCGATAGTAAAATATAATTTTCCATCTTTACCAAAAACCATTCCACCTCCATAGTGATACCGCTCTTTTGTATAAGGTTCTGCTACAAAAAGCACTTTAATTTGCTGTAAAGTTTCATTTTCTAATACTGCTCTTATAATCTTAGTAGTTCTATTATTAGAACTTAAAGCAACGTAGGATAAGTAAACATATTTATTTGTTTTAAAATCCGGGTCTAACAGAACCTCAAATTTACCTGTGTTGTCTCCAAAGCCAGTAATGCTATCATCTAGGTCGGCTGGATAACCTTGTATCTTAGTCTTTTCTTTAGTCAAGAGGTTAACTTTTACAAGATCTCCTTCTTTCTCAGAGATGAGTGCTTCGTCTTCTGACATAAAAGCGATGCTCCAAGGGCGTTTTAAACCTTCTACAATGATTTCTTTTTTTGGCAGGATAGCATTTACATTAAAGATTTTATGTGGTGTTCTCGTCGAAACTTTATCGGCAATAAACCAGCCTTCATTGGTTTTCATCAAATTGAAATAATCAGTAAACAGATCTCTTTCCGTACTAATTTCTACTTTTGCACTACCCATATTGTTGGTAATATCGATAGCAACTATGCTGGTTTTTAAATTCTTAGTACGCTCATGAAGTTTGAATAAGCTGAGATACTGATTTCTGGTAAATGTGATAAATTTACCATTGTTATAATTCTTTAACTGACAAGAAGGATGCATTGCCCCGCCCAATTTAGTAGTGTCTCCAGTTGCCCAGCCATCGAAATAGCGTTGTATTGTATTTTCTATTAATTGCCTTTCAGTCGGCTGATTTTGGGAAAATCCGGAGAAAAAAAAGGCGACTATTACAATGATAGTCAGAATTACATTTTTCATAAAAGTGTTTTGATAATTAGTGAAATTTTTACTTGTTGTTCAAATTTGCACTGTACTTTTATGATCAGGGTCTTGTAATTTAAATCTAGTAGTACGATTTTATAAATCTGGAGTGTTTAACTGCTGATAAACACTGGGCGTTGCCCCCTTCATTTTTTTGAACGCCGCAAAGAAAGTAGATTTTGCATTAAATCCCACTTCATCCGCTACTGCTTCAATAGTAAGGTTTGTATTACTTAATAATAGTTTACAAGCTTCATTTATTCGGTACTCGTTAATAAACAGTGTAAAATTCTTATCAATACTTTCATTTAGAATTTGCGAAAGTTGATGGCCAGAAATGTTAATCGCTTTGGCCAGGTCTGATACTTTCAAGTTTGGATTTTTAAAAAGCTCTTTCTCAGTCATTACTTTGGTTAGCCTGGAGATGATTTGCTTCACTTCTTCATCATCCAGCTTTTTGTCGGCATATTTCTGAACAGAGAAAGCAGACAGATCGTTTGTTTTCTTTCGGTAAAGCAATGTAAATACCACCAAATAAAGAATTAAAGAAAAGAATACAGCCGCACCTATATAGCTACCCTTGGTAATATTCAGGATTGCCCAAACATAGGATGCAAAAAGTACCAGCACCCCACAATAAATGGTTAATATCCACTTTTCAAAAGTCTTTAGTTCTTCTTTATGAAATAATCTTTTTACTATTGGCAACAAGAAAAACGCTGAAAAAACAATATAAATACCCCATTGAAAATAAATGAGAGGAATGATATAGTTCCACCATAAGGGAGCAAAATATTCATAAGGATAAATAGTGCCGATTACTACAATCAGTACCAACCAACCTACAAGTTGCCATAACCACAAACCAGGTAACCTTCTAATTTTTCTAGCTTCCGTTTTGATGAAAAAATACAAAAACGGTCCGATAAAAAGACACGCTGTTAGTCCAAGTTGAAGGTAAATTCGAGGTAAACTATTGTCAAAAAAATAGACAACCGATTTTCCGATCCTGATACTCAATACCACTAACAGGGCTCCTAAAAGATAATTAGACAAATGTTTTTTAGTCGTAAAGAAGATAAAATAAACACCTAATATGAGTGCGTTAAATGCGCCCAAAAAACTAAAAAAGAATAATATTTTCTCGCCAAAGCTCATATTAATGTTTAAAACTATTTTACTTTCAAAACTTTACTTACTTCATCTACAATAGATCCGCTACCGTATCCCTTTGGGCTATAGTGCGGATTTTGGATGATTGTGCTGCTACAGGGAGGTAGGCAACAGTTACCAGAATAATTAGTTTAGAGAATATCTTTAATAACGCCATTTTTCATTTTCAATCAACAACTTCAAATGTAAATATTTGGAAGGTATAAAAATGCGTAGGATTTATTATTTTATCGTTACTAATTCCTATATCGGTGTATAGCATTTGCAGCTAAAACGTACAAAGAAAAGGCGAGTGATTCGCTGAGTCAATAATCACAAACCTCTTCGACACCATATAAAGCGGGATTTTAACCTGGAGTACAGCTCCCCCTCTCTCCCTATTTACGTATCACAGTAAATGGTAATAAAGAAGAAATAAAGATACTGAACATCTTCTTAAACCATTTAAAGATCAAAGTTTATGAAGCGCAAACCCCGTGATTCGAACGATACTCTCCTACTTATAAAAGGAGGTTATTGTACTGGCATTCTTAATTTTCTTTGTTCTTTAAAAGGAAAAAATAGAATAAATAAACTCCCAACCAGACTCCTGCTACCGTTGCATAAATATCATTTACGTCGAATGTAAGCCCCGTTCCCTTTTGTGTCATTTCGTGTAGAAGAAATCCCACTAAACCAATAATTGTAAATGCAAATAACAATAATAGTTTGAACTTTTTTGAAATCGTTTTGTCAGATGAGCTTTGTGCTAAAATAATTATAGCTATTGCAACTGACATGAAACCTAAAGGCGCAAGAAAATTGGGAAGCCACCCTAGTATTTCACTAAGCAATCCATACTTTCTTTGTCCATATATTGGCCTTAACAAAGTCCTTATCAATTCACTTGTTATAAAAATTAAAGCTGGAAGAAAAAAAATCACTTTACTTTTTTGCTGCATATTGGCTGAAATTTATAGACTCAATTTTTTAATTTCCCTGCTCTTCCAGGCTACATCGATTCATCGGGCTTTTCGCAGCATAGGTCGTAAAACAGGCGAATTTCCAGATTGAATCGTTCCGATAACCTCGAAACCGTGACGCTTATATAACGAAATATTCTTTGGGTTAGAGGATTCAATCATTAGCGCGGAGCCCACACCGGCGCCTTGGTGCGCAGGATCAACACCAATCATTGGTAAATACCAATGTGGCTCGGTCGGATGAAATTTATCCATTTGCTCAAAGATTCCCTGCATATGACCCTTTTACGATTCGGATTCCATTAAATCGGCATTTGGTAATTATGGCCCGATCGATGCTGTGATACTTCGTTATTTTCTATTCATTTTTATTTTCTTGTGTTTATGAAATAATTCAGTACAGCTTTTAGCATAACCAAAATAGATTTCTTCTCCGAAGTCTTCTAAGTTTATTAAATTAAACTTCATTTTAGTTTTTATAGTTGGTATTTTAATTAGCTCACCTTTATCCATATCATAATAATTCCAATTTCCAATATAATCTGCAGTTAAAAGATTAGCACTAGACTCACCACTTCCGTCATTAGCGGCATTCCCAAATTCATATCTACTCATACCGATTAATTGTATTTTCTTTGTTTTAGTGTTATATCTAAACTGATTTTTATAACCAGCACGCATCCAATCGTTAAAAAATTCAAAACCGTTTTTTGTTTCAACAACACCTGACATTAAATTCAAAATCTCAATAGGTTTGCTTGATATTGGATTGTAATTTTTTGTGGATAATTTACAAACGATTGTATATTTTGTTGAGTCAACATATACAGTATCTATTATGCCATCATGATCAACATCTTTTAATAATTTGTTTTGCCCAAAAACAACTAATTGAATTAATAGAAGAATTAATGTTACTACTGATTTTTTCATGTATTTTTCTGTTTATCTTCAATTATTAATTCGTTTTATTAAAGCTATTTCGCATTTAAATTTGACTTGAAATACCTGAATTTTAAATCCTCTTTATTCCCCGTCCGTGTTCCATTATACAATTCAAGAGCTATAGTATTCTCATCCACCCAGATCAAATTATTAATTGACCAGTCTTTGGTATAATAATTAAGAGAAGGTGTTATTCCTTTTAACCCGATTCCTGTTGAAACATTGAATAAAAAAATTTCTGCTCTATATTCATAATAGTTTCCATAATCAGGGCCATCATATGATGAACAAACTATTAGTTGATTACACGATGGAGAAAGTAGCATCTTTAATATTCCTGCATCATAGGTCGAAGGCATTAACATTTTTCTATTTGTATTCCTTTCTGCCAGGTAAGTTTCATAAATTTCTTTACGCTCGTGAATTACATAAAGACCTGAACCACTGATAAATTGTCCGGAATCCAAAACGCAACTTGCTTTATATTTCCCTTTGTAAGATTGAAACTCATTCTTCGATATTTTAGTAAGATTTAATTCCCGGCCACTACGTAAAGAGTCATTATACAACGTCAGTGAACCAACAGCTGTTTTTCTTTCTATTTTGTCATTCATATTGTCTTTCTTCAATGCGTCAGAAATAACAATTGCTGCGTCAGCACCTACTTTTAGATTATCATTTGTTAAATAGCTTGCAATTAAAAAAATGAACCCAATTTGTAATTTCGAAGTCTTCATGTCTTTAATTTTCTTTGACAAACTGATGCCCGTTAAATTTTAAATAGAAAATACTTGGTTCGCTATTGTAGCCTTCACCTATTAGTGTTGTTAATTTTACATTGGCCATTTTATCTTTTGAATAATCTCCTTGACCATCTACAGCATATTTCAGTGGAGATGGAACTGAGGGATGTCCCAGAAAACTAGTTAAAACCTGTATTTTAGCGTCGAATTCAAATTCTCTGTTACATAAATTCAGATAGGGTCGGTTAACAAAAATTGGATTATCTGCGATTAAATAATCACCCTTAATCTCAATAACATATGCTATGCCCTGATAACAATTACCGTCACCAGCCTCTACTCCAATTAACAAGTATAAATTACGGGATTGGCTTTTGAGACGATATATTTTGAAAAAATCGCAATTAATCTTTGAAGATAGATTGTAGGCAAAAATTTTGCCGTATGCATTTTTCCATTGAATAACAGGATGTGTAATTAATCTCCTCGTTCCGCCACAATCATAACCAAAATTGTAAATTTTAATGGCTGTTTTGTCCTTGCACTCTGCAGACAACTTTAAACCGAGATTCTGATAATAAATTGACGAATAATTGTTGCCTACCATTAAATTCACCACCTTATTTGCCGTTACCTTGCAAAGGCTATCGATATTATAGTCAGAGTTTTCTGCATAAACAAAATTTCTGGCAAAGCTGATGTTCTTTTTGATCTGTCCGGTCAGTTTTTTCTGGTAATTATTCTTCTGCCCAACACTAATTATCGATAGAAAAAGTAGAAGTGTCAATAAAAAAACTGTTTTCATATTTATTATCTTTCCCAACAGATTGAACATACTTAAAAATAAGCTTATTATTTGGCAGTTTATTCGACAATTATTATTCGCCCAAAAGCAGCATATATTTGATGATTCTTGACTATCATTCGTAATGAAATGGTTAGCTGGAGCATCCTTTATCCCTATAAATCTCTCCAATTATCCTCAAAATTTCTGACAAGTGTTCTAATGGGGTTCCTATTTCCACGCTAGCAAACAAAAAAGCCTTTGGTTATATACCAGAGGCTTTTTTGTTTTTGGGGTATTGCGGTAGTCTTAAAATATGTTACGATTCCAATCGGTGTTTCATATTGTTCAGGCTTTCTGCAATGTCGTTACCGATGATTTTATCCATATCCATAAACAGAAGTACGAAATTAATTGGCCAGTTCATCCCACTGTTATATACCCAGGTCAGTTTTGTTGAATTTGGCGACAGGGATTTTACATCCATATATCCGTTGGCTGTAAAAGCCAGAAAACGAATCTCAAAATCAACCCTTTGGCCAGCTGTTATTTTTTTAGTTTCAAATTCACCTTTACCTGCTTTACTATTGCTGCTTTCAAAGGTTAGTATAGCACCGGGCAATCCATCAGGCTCACCTTTATAGCTAATTTTTGTATTGGGGTCAAGCAACAACCATTTGTTGTATTCAGGCTGATTCCTTAAGTACCTGACATAATTAAACACAGTATCCGCTGGTCGGTTGATGATAATTTCCCGCGTTAATGTATACTTATTTTTAGAAAACATGGCAATAACCAGGGATACAGCAACAATGGCAATTAGGACAACTATTATTTTTATGATCATTTTCATTAGTGTTTACATTTTTTATTTTAGTTATTTAAAATGCTATCTGGATAACTGATTGTCGAAATTGATCATCCATTGAATGCCAAATTTATCACGACACATTCCAAAGTAGGCTCCCCAGAATGTTTTGTTTAACGGCATATCTATTTTTCCTGCTGCAGAAAGTGCCCCAAACAACCGATCGGCTTCCTGTTCATTTTCCGTATGCATACAGATGTGGAAATTATTTCCTTCATTAAAAGGTATTTCCATTGAATCCAGCACATCAGATGCCATAATACAGATATCATCTGAAATTTGTAATGTAATGTGGATGAGTTTTTCCCGGTCTTCGGGCGACATTTTTTTTCCGCTGTCCAGGCTTTTATAATGCTGAATATTTTTGAATTCACCACCGAAAACTGATTTGTAAAAATTAAATGCCTCTTGGGCATTGCCCATAAAATGCAGGTAGGTATTCGTGCCAATCATAATGAATGAAAATTAATTGATTAATTGTTTAACAAAGGTAAATGCATATTATAAAGGTAGTGATGGGTAAATGCGACATAGTATAGAAGGTGAATGCGACAATTATAATATCTATTTTTGCTGAATGATCCGGATATCTATACTCCCAGTAAAACGAGCGGTTTTGGCAGCTATTACCGATGCTCATGATGTGTTTACCTATACCAACAGTTTACTAAAACAAAAGGGGAAGCCTGAACTATTTAGGATTTCCCTGGTTGGGCTAGGAAAGGATGTGCAATTGAACGACGGTTTGTTTACCATCAGGCCAGATGGGCAGATTTATAAAGAGCAACGACATGATCTGATTGTAATTCCTCCTATGTCGGGCGATATGATTAGCGCTACCTATTTAAATAAGGATTATGCAGGCTGGATAGCCGATCAGTATAAAAATGGTGCTGAAGTCGCAAGCTTTTGTGTAGGCGCATTTTTATTGGCCTTTAGCGGATTACTTAAAAATAAACAATGCAGCACACACTGGGATTATGCTAACGAATTTAGAAGTTATTACCCCGCAGTTCAGCTGGTGGAAGATAAAATTTTTACGGCTGACACAGGACTTTACTCAAGCGGCGGCAATAATGCTTACTGGAGCCTGCTTTTATACCTTATAGAAAAGTTTACGGACAGGCAGACAGCAATACAAGTTGCCAAGCATTTCGTAGTGGACATCAACAAGGTGAATCAAACGCCGTTCGTAGTGTTTAAAGGCTATAAAAAACATGATGATGAACTGATCAAAGAAATCCAGACTTTTATTGAACAAAATTTTACAGAGAAACTAACCGTTACTGATCTGGGTGCAAAATATCACATAGTAAGAAGAACTTTTGAGCGTAGGTTCCTGAAGGCAACACACCTTACAGTTGCTGAATATATACAGCGCATCAAGATAGAAGCTGCAAAAAAACTTTTGGAAACGGGGCGCAGATCTGTTTCGGAGGTGATGGTGGCAGTGGGATATGCCGATACACAGAGTTTCCGGGATGCATTTAAGAAGATTACCGACCTTACACCTGTTGCCTATAGGGATAAATACTTACTTTTACGCTAGCAGAATCCTAAAAAACAGCACAACAAAATGAAAGCCATTAATAAATCTCAAATTCTGTCTTCCCTTTTGGGATATGCAACAAATAGTCTAATTCAGCTCCAGTCAGGCTTCCCCCTTTCTTGAATTTACACAGTAGTGCAGAAGCTCCTCTGAAACCTTTGTCTTTCTTTGTACTTTTTAATCCCACCAACTTTCCGTCTCCGTAAAAAACTAATTCGTAATGCTCCAATGGCATAAATTCTAAACTTTCGGCTTTTGCTATAGAGGTCAACTCATCCCAGCCTTCCTGCACTTCATCTTTATCAAAATATTGGGAAACGGCCTGGTCTTTCATTTTACGATAAGAAAACTGTGCAATTTTATCCATATCTTTTGCCTTAAATGCTTCCTGAATCATTTTATATGCTTCGAGTATCTTAGCTTCTAGTATTTTTTTGTCAAAATTTTTCAGATCCTGGCTGTCTTTCCAACTTATGGTGTAAGGTACATTAGACAGTTTAAAGGTTTTTGTTTCTTCAAAACGACCTTTTCCTGCATCTTTAAATAAGTTATCTTTATCCTTTGGCGCATTATAAACAAATAAATCATTCTGTTGCTTTTCGGCTGAAAGCCTTTCGGTATTTTCATAAGATTCCACTTTTACATCAAACTCTGTCTGACCATCCAATTTTTCAAGATCTTCCCTTGGGTAAAGAACAACCTTTAATGTATTGGTATTCCCGGTAAGATATGGATTGATCTCATTTCCGCTACTGAATGATTCATTATTAAAGCTTTTTGTAACTTTAACATCATTAATAAAGATTTCAAAATTGCACATCCCATTCGTATGAGAGATCACATATTTAGACTCTTTTGGATAATGCCTTATATTTTGAAGTATTTTTTCTATAATATTTTTAGAATTGATTTCCGAATCCTGTTTCGTATTCAATTGACTATTAGAAATTTGAGAGCAACTTAAAGTTGTAAATAAAATTACTAATGATAAAATAGATCTTTTCATTATATTTTTGATAAATTAAATCCTTCTAGGAGTAATGAATGATGTATTGTTGCAATACTTAATACAACTCTATATAAGTATCATCAATGGCCCTATCAGTTTGGTATTTGATATTCTTTGCCACCACTGTTTCCTTTTTCAAATCCTGATCAATCTTATATAAATTATTATCCGAACAGAGGTAATAGTAAAATCCATTACAATACTTAAGCTGCCCAATCGTTTCCCGGTCTGCAAAATACTTCTGCTTTAAAATCTTTCCATTATCCTGGTCAACAATCAGCAAATAATGTGGGGTATTCGCAACAATAACATCATCCATTACCTCCATAGATTGTAAAAGGTTATTCTTTCCTTTTTTATCAATTTGATGAGGCAAAACAATCCGCCAGTTCAACTTACCACCATTTTTCTTTAATGAAACCATTGCGGTATCGCCGTAAATAATATCCTGCTCAGTAAAATTGAGTTTAGTCTGCTGGAACATATCCACCTCAGGTTTATACGCCCAACGCAAATTCAAATCACCATCTAAGCAATGCACAGCACCATGCTCATCAACTACGTAAAGCAGATTATCGTTTACAACAGGAGCTAAAAAAGCTGGGGTTTCCAAATCAAAGGTTGCTATTCGCTTACCATTAACCAGGTTTAAAGTTCTGATTGAAGAACTCGCATTAATGACCACTTTGTCGTTGAAGATTACTGGCGAACAATAAATAGGTTGATGAATCTGATGTGTCCATTTCACTTTTCGGGTTTTCTGGTCTACAGATTTAAATTCACCCCGGCTATTGCCAAAAATAAAATGGCTACCCTGTATAATTGGGTACTGAGCAAATAACAGATGAGATACACCAGTGAAATCATAACCATACTCGGCCTGATTGGGCGAAACTTCGTCCGTAAATACCCAATTGATTTTCCCGGTATGTTTATCAATTTCCACAATACGCTTATCGGAATATGCCCTTAAAATAGTTTGATCCTGTTGCGTAAAATAAGTCAGCTCATCATTATTTCTTTGATCTAATATTTGCCATTGTAATTTCCCGGTAGTCAGGTTGACATTATACAGGTCACCATTATTGGTCGCAATCAACAAATTAGTTTTAATAGGCTCCTGCTTTTTGGTACAGCCAAATAAACCAATGCCTAACAGTAAAAACCCGACATAATGAAGTAACCTCATTTTATCTTTTATTTAACTTATAATCATAAGGAATGGTTTGGCTGATGTCCGTCACATACCAGGTATCAGGATCACTTTCGAACTTCACAAAATCATATACGGGTAACAGTGGTTCCTGAATGTTCATCAAATTAACATGCTTACTGTTAAACGCTGTAACCATCATGGTAACCCGTGCTATCTCCTGCCCATTTTTCTCACTATTTTGTAGAGGTGCATGATAAGCCTTTCCACCTTTTAGCGTGGCATCATTTTGTTTTAATAAATTAATAGCCTCTTCCCCAAATCTTTGCACAATTGCCTGTCTGATTTCAGAATCATTTGGTTTATCTGTAGCAACACTCATTTTAGAAAAATCTGTTTTTCTAATGCGTGCCAACTCCTCTTTTACCCCATCAGGAATATAATCTCCATTTTTTATTGAATTGACCCACATTAAAGTATCCAGTGGAAATTCCGGCGCCGATGCGACCTCAGTTGTCATATCCTCGGTCGTTACAGCAGCATCCATTGCAGCCTGTTCTCCGCTATCCATGTTACCTGATATACCCACCATTTGTCCAAGTTCCCGCACATGATGTGGGATATGCTGAAACCCCAGGTAATAACCTAAACCCAAAAACAGGACTACAATTATACCCAGGCTGATTATTGTTTTTTTATATCGTTTAAAGAATGGCACTTTTTTCATTTGATCTAGTTTATTTTTTTAATTTCCCGATTGGAGACATTGGTACATGTCCTAATCATTTTTTATTGAAGCTTTTATATGATTGCGCTAAAATAGAGAATGCGCTACACTAAATAAACTAACTTTATTATTCGTTACAATTACGTCTTTATTTGTCGTCATTGAGTTATTATTCGGGATCTGATGACTCTTCCCGGGAGATGGCATCATGCAACCTTTCTAACATGCCAATCGTCTACTTCCATTGATCACATACATTATGAATAAATTTCTTCTATCCTTCTTGCTTCTATTGGCACCCATCTATCTTAACGCACAAACAGTATTTCAAGGCACCGTCAAAGACCAGCAAAACAATCCTATTCCTTACTGTTCCATCGGTGTCAAAAATTCCAGAACCGGCAGCCTGGCCAATGAAAAAGGACAATACAAACTTGTATTGCCGGATAGTGTAAAAAACAACCCAATCATATTCAATGCTCTGGGCTATCTCGAAAAGACAGTAAGCCTAAGCGAACTCCAAAACAATGGCAATATAGTACTCGCCGAAAAAGTATCCACATTGAATGAAGTAAACATTAGTAGCACCAGGCTCAAAGAAAAAACCATCGGCCAACAATCGCGTCCGTTCCTCACTTTTTCAAGAATGTTCGACCAAAATGTACCGACCATAGAGCAGGGAAACAGTTTTCAACTTTTTGCAGACACCAGGTTAAAAGCCTACAATTTTTACATCATGCCCAGCTCAAGGTATAAACAAATTACCTTGAAGCTCAACATTTATAGCTTAAAGAATGACCTTCCAGACCAGTCACTTCAAAATGAAAACATCATTTTTAGAACGGAAACTACCGGCTGGCAGCACATCGATCTGTCCCCTTACGCACTAAGGTTCAAAGACCAGGACAAAATAGCCCTTACCCTTCAGCTCATAGACTATGTTCCCCTAAAGGACACCGCCTTCATATTTGGACTTTCTGCCAAAAAAACCATCTCTAAAAACCTTTTATACAGGTACCAGAGCCAGGGAAACTGGGAGGCCAGCGCAGGTACCTTTCTATCCAACCTGCAGGTAAGTTATAGCCAAAAGGGCAACAAAGTAGTGGGAAACAGTACTACAAAAGCCGACACCAGTACCGACCTGAACACGAAAACGCTGATAACTGTATATCAGAACAGGGCAAAGGCACAAAAAACAAGTTATGGAAAAGACAAAAACGGAAAATATGTAAGCATCAGAGATGCGAAGATCTATTATGAAGAATATGGAAAAGGCGATCCCCTTATATTGCTCCACGGCAACGGGGGTAGCATCGCAGATTTCTATCAGCAAATCCCCTACCTGGCCAGATATTTTCGGGTCATTGCAGTAGATACCAGAGCTCAGGGTCGTAGTACTGACCTATCTACCCAGGCATACAGTTACGAGCAATTCGCCTCAGATCTGTTTCAACTCACCGAAGCATTGCAACTGAAGAGAATAAATATTCTGGGCTGGAGCGATGGTGGCAATACAGGCCTGATCTTCACCCATCAGCACCCCCAACTGGTCAACAAGCTCGTTACCATCGGGGCAAACCTAAACCCTAAGGGCGTAAAAGAAGATTTACTCGCAATGTTCAGGAAGCAGATATCCAATAACGATAAGGACACCAGACTGATAAAGCTGATGCTGGAGGAACCGAACATTAGCCCTGAGCAACTGGATCATATTACTCAGAAAGTGCTGATAGTTGCTGGAAGCGAGGATGTCATCCTGGAGGAACAAACCAGATCAATTGCGGCAATGGTCAAAAATTCCCAATTGAGGATCCTTCCCAATACAACCCACTACCTCCCTTTTGAGCAGCCAGAAGAACTCAATAGGATGGTTCTGGAATTTCTTAGAGAGAAATAGAGCTCCTCACACGACAATTCCACTAAAGAATTGTCTGCAAAAAGACAATTCGCACCAGATATAGCATAATTTAAATCAGAATCATACAGGTTTATTTATCTTTAGATAAAACCTACTTCAAGGCTTATGAAAAACGAGAAAGACCTGAAACTTGCTGTACTAATAGATGCGGACAATGTACCCTATGCCAATGTGAAAGAGATGTTTGAGGAAATTGCCAAATACGGTACACCTACTTTTAAAAGAATCTATGCCGACTGGACTAAACCAACAGTTTCCGGATGGAAAAAAGTACTGCTGGAAAATGCCATTACGCCCATCCAGCAGTACAGCTATTCCAGTGGCAAAAATGCGAGCGACAGTGCGCTTATCATTGATGCAATGGATATCCTTTATACAGGAAAAGTGGACGGCTTCTGTATTGTCTCCAGCGACAGTGACTTTACCCGGTTGGCCACCAGGCTTCGGGAAGCAGGGATGAAAGTAATCGGGATTGGCGAAAAGAAAACACTGACACCTTTTATTACCGCCTGTGATAAATTCATCTATATCGAGATCCTCAAACCTAAACTACAACCTTCAGAAGACAACAGCATCACAGCAACCACTGCCAGCACTAAATCTCCGGAAACGCAGCCTTTAAACAAAGTTGATCCCGGAATCATCAGGTTGTTTACCGATAGCATTACCGACCTTGCAGATGAAGACGGATGGGCTTATCTTGGAGATCTAGGCAGTTTGATGATGAAGAAAAAACCAGATTTTGATTCCAGGAATTATGGGTTCTCTAAATTGCTGCCTTTAATAAAGAGCACCAATCGCTTTGAAGTGGATGAAAGAGAAAGTGGGAAAACTAATGTTAAACACATCTATATCAGAAAAATAACTCCACCTGCAGCTGTCATACAAAAGCCCGGCAATAAGAGAAAATCGACAAAACGGTAAAGAAACAAACAGATCAGGGGGTGTTGCTTTAAACCTGTCGCATTCTCCCCTTCTATTTGCCGCATACATACCGCAGCTATTTCCCTATCATTCCCTAGATTTACCTTCGTAACCTGATCTATCTTAAAATGTACTTTTAAAATAACTATGCAGGAGGCTAATCGATATGAGAAAAATAACTGTTTTATCATTCATTACTTTAGACGGAGTAATGCAAGCTCCCGGCGGACCTGAAGAAGATCCGTCTGAAGGATTCAAATACGGCGGTTGGACCGCAGCCTACGATGATGAAGTTTCTGCTGAGGTCATGCAAAAACAGCTGAAACCTGCCGATCTTCTTTTAGGCAGAAAAACATTTGACATCTGGGCAGATTACTGGCCTACACATGCAGAATATTGGCCTGGTGTAAATGAGGTCACAAAATACGTCTTGTCCAATACCATGGATAAGTCAGACTGGGAAAACTCTGTATTCCTTAAAAGCGTGGAAGAAATTGAAAAGCTTAAAAATTCGGAAGGTTCCGACATCAACGTTTGGGGTAGCAGCAAGCTGGTTCAACTATTATTGGAACATGATCTGGTAGATGAATTTTGGCTCAATATTCACCCGGTGCTTCTTGGTAAAGGAAAAAAACTATTTGACGATAGCGCGATACCAGCAGCATTTACGCTTATAGAAAGCACGGTTACCCCCAGTGGTGTGATTATGGCGAATTACAGACGAGAAGGAGAAGTCAAAACCGGCACCGCTGGTGCTTAGAGATTGCAAAAACATACAAAAAGCCTGGAATCATAAGACTCCAGGCTTTCTCATTTTTGATTCAAACGGTTTTTAATTCCTTACGTTTCCTTCACCTCAACCAAATTTGTATAACCCCTCATTACCGAAATATCATCTGGGTGTACCAGCAATTTAGGTTTTTGTGCAGAAAACGAATAGACGATATTAAAAACCCCTTTCACCTGCAATTCGTTATCACCGGTATATCGAAAATAAACGGGTCTTTGATCCGTTGTACGCAGATTATTTTCTGTTTCATGCACATCGGTATCAGTAGTAAATTCCAGGCTTTGCCTTTTTTGTCCGCAGCAGTTCATAGTTTTAGTTTTTAAGGGTAATTAGATTATTTTTCGGGCATCACAAACAAAGCAGCCTAATTTTTTTTCATAATTATTTGTTCTAAAAATATTGCAGCTGCCGAAAAAGACAGGGTTAATAATATTTTTTCCATCCAGTCGCCACCGAAATAAATCCCGACAGGCAATGCTACCCAGATAGACAAGCAAAAGAAACAATCCATTAATGAACCAAAAAAGCTTTTACCAGCAAGCTTTCTTAGCTTATAAACTACATCAAAGGGACCATCTTCTGCCTGTATTAAATGGGTAACACGCCAAACGGAGAGAACAGAAATTAGAAACAAATAAATTGTCATTGCGCTGTGTCTATGGTAAACGTTCAATGGCTACACCCGTACTTATGGTATAGGGAGCCGCATTTGCACCAGCGCCATATCCATTGGTTGTTCTTTTTGATGCCGATAGACCAATAGAAACGGTTGCATAACTTTCATTAGGTTCCAGCCATTTTCCCGCGGGAACAGGTAAAGGCACAAAAGTAATCTGGTGTGCATTTGAATCTCCGAATTTGCTGGCATCTGCTGTGCCCCGATAACCCGGGCAACTGTTCGCCTCGTTATTATTGGGGTTATCACCATGTAAAATACCCGGTTCAGGTATCAGGCTTCCCAATCGTTTCACCTCAAAACCTGCAGAAGTACCACATTTTCCGATAGAAAGGTCGTAATGATCCTGGAATACAGAATTGGGATGAGTCTCGCAGGCTTTAAATTTCACGTTTAGTGAACTGTTTAAAAAGGCCTCTTTAATACGGTATAAATTACATTCAGCTTTTACAATATTTACACCATCTGCATCAAACCAGACATCATCTAAGCTAAAGCCAAGGTAATTGTTATCTATAAACATGGCAATCATATCTGTAGCACCTGGTATATGTTTTCCGGCAGCATCGTAACCGTCCATACGGAAATAAACTGTCCCTGGTGCCGTACCCTGATAAATTGAGGTATTTAGTTGGATTAAGCGGTTTTTATCGTATGGCACCCAGGGAATACCCGCTTCAATTTGAGCTTCTACGTTTAAGTAGTAAGGTACTTTAATTGCCGGGCCACCATCAACCTTTAGGGGAACAGTATCGTACGAACCTATTAATTTGGGCAACAGGTCCCAGCTGCTCCCTTGAAATAAATACCCCATATAACCTTCAGCTACATAATTCCAGGTACTGAAGGGTTCCAGCATATTTTTGCTGTACCTAATGGTATAAAAGGCAATTATCGGATCAGTAGCTTTCCTTTGCGTATTGTACAAACAACCTTTTACATCTACAATACCCGCCCATGCTGCACAATCTATATTTAAATGCGCTAAAACATTGTGGCTGGTAATACGTCCATCGGCATGTAAATGGTTATGCAGGGCAGCAGAATTTCTATCCATTGCAGAAGCAGCAAAACTTGCCGCGCTATTTTGGTTACCACCTATAAGTACGTTGCCTAAAGCACCGATCATATTGCCGTTAAAACAATTAAAAGGTTTGGATATAACCGATGCAGGGATGCAAATATCAATGCGTTTAAGTTTACTTACATTGAAGTAACAGGCGCTTTCGTACAAAACAGGTGCGCCAACAGTAGATCCCGGGATGCTTACAATCAAATCCGGCAATACCTGTACGGCAACATTTTCGCCGACAGCATAATCTGTCGAAAATTCGTCCAATACATCAGAAACCCTATGCTTATAATGGAAAATATAGTTACCATTCATATCGGTAATGGCAAAGCCTAAATTTCTTCGCTCTCCTGTACCGGTATAAGGATTTCCAACTTTTTCCGAAGTAGTACGGTCGTATTCTTCAAAATTTAAACTGATGTTTTTTCCGTCGGAAACGCTGCATCCAAAACGGGCATTCTCAAAAATGCCAACAACTTCACGATGAGCTGCAGTCAGCTGTTTACTTACTTTGGTATCCAGCTGAATGGTTTTACTAAATTTCAGTGTGCGCTCCAGGGACATACTTTCCGGATTTTTTAAACTGGTTGCTTTTTTATCAATAACCTTTTCTTCGTTTTCAATGTTGAATACCTCGGCTATACGATTGGGCATTTGCTGATCATCCATTAAATTAATCATAATGGGTCTGAAGGGGCCTGGATCTGGCGGATTTGGATTGACAATAACGGGTGGAATACGCTCAGGGTAATATTTTTTGATCAGTTCATACATTCTTGGATTTTTTAATGCCCGTTCTAAAGCATCACGATGATCAATCACAAAATGGCTGCGATAACAAGGATTGTATAGACAATTGCCACTGTAGGTGCTGACATGGCCATAGGCTAAAAAATCCTGAGCACTTGCCGGCGTGATGCAGGTAAGCACCAGATCATCGAAATCCTGATCAGCTCCCGTATCATTGGATTGAATCTGAAACTGGTAATTGGCCCCTACTTTGGTTGGAAATTTAATCCGCGTATCAGAATTCTGGAAACCTGTACCTGGATTATTTTGAATATTAAGGGTCCACATGGCGCCGGTTACCACCACATCGGCTGCGCCGATTGTACCTGGATAGGTGCCGTTTCCGCTTGTCGCGCCTTGCACTACAAACTGCTGTTTAAAGGCTGCATTTTTGGCCGTAACACGTATGGTCCAATTGCCTTGCATAGAAATATACATAGTTTTGATGATTTTAATAGCCTACTCTTTCATCGGATTTTCGGCTGACTCCTGTATTTAATTTTAGATGCACACGCTTCAACTTTGCCTGGAATGGCATATATAAACGCTCAGACTAACAGCATTACCCCCCTGGTTGGCATGCTGAGCGTTCCTGGAGCGCAGCGTTTAGCTATCTTCTACCCCAGCATCACAGTCATTAGGGCAGCAGCGATATTCCTGTGATTTTTCGAGTAGTTCTATTTGCTTACGCAAAAGTTCATTTTGTAAATGGATACGTTCTCTTGCAGCGGGTTCGCAGGTGTTACATTCATCCAGACAACCTTTTACAATGACACCGGCAGTTGGCAAAGAGAACTCCATCGAAAACTCAAATTTCTTCCGGTAAGCCGCAGAGATCTCACCTTTATCATCTAAGATACCTGCCGCAATCAAATCTTTGTTGAGCTCTTTTAAGGCTTCTTCACGCATAGCAGGTGTGATGGCCGGATTGACAAAAGCAAGATTGGTAACTCCTGAAACGCTGATTAGTTTTTCTATACTTAGCAATTCAAATTTTACGACCTGCTTTTTATTCATCCGGTAAAAAAAATACGAGATGGCGTGACAGCCATTAGGGTTCGAGAACTCCCTGGAAGAAGATTCGAAATGATCTTCTGACTGGCCCTCCGCGTGGACCTTGGTGGCAACCTCGCCAATCGAAATAGAATGCGCTTTATGTGTCGCATTTACCGCCTGACTTGCAGAAGCCCGCATGTTACTGCTTTGGCTGTTTAAATAATCGAGTGTAGAAGAACCGTTGTGATTTTTAGTAGCATTACTGCTCGAATCTACACCCGGACTAAACGGATTGATATCAATACTGCTGCTCGAGCCGCCGCTAAAGTCCCAGTGGTCTTTATTTTCACTACTTTGATGTCCTGACTGGCTGCTTTCCATATCAGAAAAATAGCTTTGCGATGCTTTCATAAAGTACTGTTCTTCTGATATCTGTTCAGAACGGTAACTCAATTGGGTGCTGGCATCATAGGTAAACCGGCTTCTTCTATCGGTGGTAACCAGGCGCACTCTTTCGCCAGGCAATAAGGTGGTGGTATAAACCGGATCACCCAATACATTACCTACGGTACACCTGCTTAATCGAAAGCTGATTAATAGTTGGGCTATCAGAGCAGTTTGCCGGTCCTGCCCCCTTATAGCCAATGGGTAATTTAAAGTGCGTGTAAAAACAATTACATCGCAATTGCTGTCCTTTAACAATTCAGGACAGCAGGGAACTTTTAGGGATTCATCTTTTGTTTCCATTTTTTTAAAATTTATTCTTATTCAATAGGGATGTTTAATCAGGATAATTGAGACAGCCATTTGGATTCCTTTTTTGATAGATTAAAGTTCCAATGAATACCGGCCCGACACAAGGTAGCCGCCACGGATTTTGCATGCGTGTTATTACGCATGAGCAATATGGCTTTTACGCAATTATTAATAAAAGGCCGTTTATTGACGCTAAGTCTTTGAAATACAGTTGATAAATATCTAATTTTAGTAAACCAAACTAAACGAACCTATAAAAATGGAAACTCAAAACAGACAACACCCGATTGATGGTACCGAAGGCAATCCAATTGATTCAAAGATTGCCGCTGCCTGGACTACTAACTATCGCATCATGAATCCGAATGAAACGATTTCGTATTTTTTTGGCAATCAAATTATACAGCAAATCCTTAGTCAGCCTGATTGTTTAGGCATCCGCATCTACTATGCGAATGAATTAAGGTTAAATTGGTTTCAGCGCATTGTGATTACCATAAGCAATTTTTTGCGTTGGATTGTTGGCGCCTACGGCGTGAAGCACCTGATTTTGGTAGGTAGTGATAAAGATGGTATAGATCAGATACCGGAGGAAGTGCCGACAATGGATCCGGCAGGTTCACAAAAGACAATGATGGCCATGTCTTTTAATAAACAAAATTATATTATGGGTGAGCAAGCCTCGCCATGTCCGGGTGGTGCGGGTTGTCCGGACAATAAACTGACCAGTTAAAAAACAGATCATGTCAACGCCTCTCCTTTTGCAAAACTTATCAAGCTTATCTGCACTCTTTCCCATAGTGGCAGCAATAGTTAACCGCAGGCACTTAAATCATCTGCAAAAAATTGCTGCTGTCTTTTTTATCATCTCTGCTCTGTTTGATTTTAGTTTGTTGTTGGTGAGGCATTTTAACATCACCTTAATTACTACCGGAGGACGTGCCAATAATGCGCCTTTAATTCATCTGTTTATATTGGTAAGCGTCTTTTTTTATGCGTTAATCTACTTTTATGCCTTTAATAAATTAACTTTAAAAAAGCTCTCTATAATTTTTGCAGGAATAGCCGGAGTACTGATTTTAACCAATGCCTTTTTTATAGAGGGTTTATCAAAGTTTCCTTCAATCGGTAATACCATTTTAAGCGTAACCTTGATTTTATTGTCTTTGTTATATTTCTGGCAATTACTGGATCAGGTTGAAATTGTCCGCCTTGAAAAGCAACCCATGTTCTGGATAAGTGCGGGGGTATTATCGTATTGTAGTATCAATATTTTTTTATTTATGCTCATAAGGTCTTTGGGATCTTTGTCTCAAAACTTTTGGACCATCCACTCTATCATTAATATAATAGCTAACTCATTATTCGCAATTGCCTTATTTTGCAAACCACGGAAAACGATATAACCGAAGTACTCATTATTGGTACACTTGTGGTAGTTTTGCTACTGGTATTTTTGTTTTTGTTTGTCATCCTTTACCAACGAAAGACCTTAAAATACCAGGAAGAAAAACGTAAAATGCAGGCTGAAGTACAGAACAGTTTCTTGCGCGCAGTTTTTGAAACGCAGGAAAGTGAACGCAAGCGCTTATCAGTTGACCTGCACGATAGCGTCGGACAGGTATTATCAGCGATCAAATTAAACCTGCATCGCATTGATAAATTATCTGGAAATGCCGAAAATGCCTCCGCCCTGCTGGCCTGTACCCGCAACTTAACCGACGAATGTATACAGGAAATACGCAACATTATTCATAATGTGTTGCCTCCGGTTTTAATAGATTTTGGATTGACCGATGCACTGCAGGATCTGTGCAATTATGTACAGCAAAATACGGGCATGCAGGTCATTTATAGTCAGAATTTAAATGGAGAACGCTTTAAACCAGAAATAGAAATCACACTCTACCGCATGATACAAGAGCTGTTTGGCAATGCCATAAAACATGCGCAGGCTTCCATAATTGAAATTACTTTAAGCAAAGAAGCGGAACTGCTCTGCTTAAATTTTAAGGACAATGGCATCGGCTTTAATAAAAAAACCATTGTACATGGCTTTGGTTTGAAAAACCTGCAAAGCCGGTCCCAACTTATAAAAGCTGACATCAAAACCTGTTCAGAAATCGAAAAAGGCACCCAAACTACGATTACTTTAAATATCAATAAACTTGACAGTTAACTTATTCCAGGCTATATTTATATACTTAACCACCACCACAGCATCAACTTATGGACTTAATAAAATTAGCTATTGCTGATGATCATAAAATTTTCCGTGAAGGTTTAAAGTTCACTTTAGAAGATTATGTCCAACTAAACTTAATTATAGAAGCAACTGACGGAAAAGACTTAATTGCTCAGATTACCAATAACAAACCCGATGTTATTTTAATGGACATTAAAATGCCCGAGATGGATGGCATGCAGGCGATCACCTATATTCATCAACATTTCTCAGACACTAAAATCCTGGTGCTTTCTATGCATAACGAAGACAAATATATTTTAAATGCGATGCGTTTGGGGGCTTCAGGTTATCTCTTGAAAAACGCCGAACCTGAAGAAATACTGGATGCTATTGTAACCGCGCACACTAAAGGTTTTTATTTTAATGACAATCTATCCGTGACGATGGCTAAAGAATTGTTGGGTGCAAATTTCATGCATCGTTTACATGAAAAAGACGCCCGGCTAAATGAACGCGAAATTGAAGTACTTAAACTTATTTGTGAAGAATACTGCAATACTGAGATCGCCGATAAATTATTTTTAAGTGTACGTACTGTTGAAGGTTACCGTACCAGATTGTTGGAAAAAATAGGTTCTAAAAACGTTGCAGGCCTGGTTATGTACGCAGTAAAGAATGGAATAGTTACTATATAACTCTTAAATTGAGTGTATACACAATATTTGGTCTTTATTAGCGTCTATATAGGTGAGAGCGTTAATTTAGATAAAGCGGGAATGGTCGGAGGATCATTTCCGCTTTCTTATTTACTTTTCGTATACTGGAATGGTTAGACTTTGTGTGAAACCAGGTGTACCAGCTACCATGATTAAGATACTGCCATTGGTTTCATTAGCCGAATCGATATAAAGCTGCCCCTTCTTCCCTATACCAAATTGCATTTTTGCAGAGGAAACCGACCAAAAAAATGGGGGCACTCCCCTCAGCGACAAGTCATGCCTGGCCCTAAAATAACCCTTTTTCAAATGACCTTTTAGAACCCCCGTTTTTAAAGGAGCATTCCCCTTATATAATATTGCTGTAAGGTGCTTTTTGTCGGACAGCTTCAATTCAATATGCGTTGCCTGAGCTATTTCCAGAGAATCTATGTCCTTAGAATTCTTAAAATAATACCAGACCACTGTTGAAATGATCTTGCCCTTATAGGATCCGGTTTCAATCGTCCGGCTAACGTTGACAGGATACTTTCCCATTGTCATCGGTGCTTGTAATGGAACAAGATCTGCACGTTTAGGTGTTTTAAGGCTTACACATGAACTAAAGAATCCCAGAACGAAAACAGCAGCCAGTACGGCTTTCTTTTCAACGATTGATATTGAGGTCTTTTTTTTCTTTCCGTTCATGGATGTTCTGAAGTTTAGCCTTACTGATGCTTTCTTTGTATGAAGAGTGTAAACAATGAGATTTCTTAGGATAATTATTCTCTCTAATATAAACATGTTTCACCGACACAAACAAAGAAATTTTCTATGTCTAACTTTATTTGAAACAGGTTGTTAAATTAAACCTTAAATTTGGCCAGCTAAATGATATCATGTCTTATCCCTTTTCAATTTTCTTTACTATTTTCTTTTTACTCATGTCCAATGTTCATGCGCAAAAGAACGAGCAGACAAAGGAAAGTATACTATATTATTTTTGCAGCCCGGACAGCGCTTTTGTAGGAGTAAAAGATCAGCTGGGTAACATCATTATTCCGGCTACGTATCGTGCAGGTTTCAATTACGATTTCAAACATCCCATTACCGATCCTGTAATAGAATTCCAGGACACAGATGTTCAACCCAAAAGAAAAGACAGTCCGGCTATCCCCATAGGCGATGTCTACAGCCGGGAAGGCAAATTTTTATATCATGCCCAATTCTTCGATAATGGTCTGGACTATTATTCGGAAGGCTTTCGTCGTTACGTAGATGGTGATAAAATTGGATTTGCTGATAAATATGGCAATAAAGTGATCCCTGCACAATGGAATTTCGCTACTCCTTTTCATTATGGTTACAGTAGGGTGTATACCGGGAAATGGACAAGAAAGTACGATAAGAGCGATGAACACTGGACTGTAGTACCAGACGCTCCCGATACGGATATCCATATGATCAACGTTAAAGGAGAAAAAGTAAGCCCTTTGGCGAAACAACAGAACCCGAAAGATTATTTTTCGGACGGCAATTATTACCCTTACCCGTTTTCCTATACAGCTAAAGAACAAAAAATCGCAGATCAGCTCAACAGCCTTGAGGTATTAGGTCTGATAGCCCGGCTCAGATTCAGCGATGAGCAACAGGATACCCCCAGATTACAATTTGAAATTACCGAATGGCCTACCAGTCGTTTCCCTTATTATACCTTGCAGGGTTACCAGAATCAGCGGGCAGAAGATGACTACATATTTACGGTGTCTGAAGATGGCAAAAACATCTTCCATTACTCTTTTTTTATCACTGAAGAGCAGAAATCCTTACAAAAATGGATAGTTTCTGAGTTAGAAGAATGTAAAAAATACATCAGAAATCACCCCAATGCTCCGTATAGGTTTGATGTAAAAAAACATTTGAAAGAATGGAAGAATAAGTAGTAGTTTTAACCGAACATCCAAAATCAAATCCCCATGAATAAACTCCATACCATCGCAATTTCAGCCCTGCTATCCTGCCTCTTTTACTCCTGCGCGACTTCCAGAAGTTCGTCCACGGAAGAGAAAAAGAAACGTACAAAAATAACCACCATTAAACCCGGCATTAAGAACCCTACAGGATCGGTAATTAATGCAAGCGGCGACGGACTTTCACAGGGCATTAATCAGCCAAAGGGTGCTGGCTCAAGAGAAAATGCAACTCATATTGCCAGCAATGCCATTGAAAGGGCAAACGAACTGGCAAAAAGTAAACAGCAAAAACTGGACGGACTTACAAGTACAGAGCTGATCAACGGAATGATAGCCGCACAGCAAACAGAGATCAGTGTAAGCAGTAATACCCGGAAAACAACGGCAAATGATAAAATCAGAGACTATGCCAGCATGATTCTTAATGGCCATGCTACACTTACAGGTGAACTGAAAAACCTTTCTACACAGAAAAATATTGCACTGAGAGAAGAAGTTTCATTAAAAAAAGCTTCTAAAACCGATCTGGAATTTGTTAAAATGATGATAGAAAGCAACCGCAACCTCATCTCACTTTACACGGCAATGAGTCATTCTGAAGATCCGGAGCTGAAAGCCTTTGCTCTAAAGCAATTGCCAGCCTTGAGAAAACACCTGGAGGCCGCTCAGGAATTGACTAAAGAAGTAAAACCGAATTAAGTAAGCTCCTGCTGTCGGGCTTCGCTTACAACGGTTAACCGGAACGGCCCATAGACCTGCCATGGACATACCTGGAACGTCTTTTTGAACATTTTGGCGTTCCAGATACGTTCCAGATACGTTCGACGTACGTTCCAGTTAACCGTCGTTATCGAACAAGCTTACAACTTGCTATAGCCAAATACATTATATTTAGGCATTAGCTGTAGCCATTTTATGCAGCATACGACCTGCTTGTTTTTCATTATTCTTTAAGGGTAACCCGGCAACCAGATATTGATGGCTAAATCCGCTCTTTTCTTTTAAATCATTCCATTTAAAACTGGTTTTTCCAAGAATGATCCCATCGTAGCCAACCTGGCTTAGTACGACTTCTTCTTTTTTCGAGTTTCTGGAAATCATAGCGCCGCTCATCACCTTTGTGCCGTTTTTTCCGATGATGAAATCAACATATGCTGATCGCCCGGCTAAATAAATATTACTATAAGATTTATCTTCGGCATTCAGATTAGAAAGGCAGATCACGAAATCACATTTTTTTTCCGTTTTCAGGAATGCTGACACCTTGTTCAGCGAAAGATAAGGATCCTGAAAGCGAAGACCTTCTACCTGCACTTTTTCAGCGAGGCCTGTAATTCCGATTTTTAAACGACCAAAGTGAATAATCACATAAGTCTTCACCTCTGCAGATAAAGCAGGATTACTGAATTTGTAATTACAACTTACCAGAGGAAAGCTCAGATCAGGTAGCAATGCCGCCAACTCCTCCTGTCCTGCGCTCAATTCATTTGCCCCGATAGCTGCAGCATGATAGCCGGCCCTGTTCATCTGAGAAATGACTTCATAGGCAGGTACCTTTCCCATGAAATTTCCCACATCCAGAATCAAGCCTGAATGCTCCTGTCTTTCAATAAGCTTGTGAATTTCCCTTAAGCCCCCCAGCTGTTCGGCATTACTTTCTAAATGGCCCTTCAGGTTACCGGTATGATAAACTGTCAGATGGTGCCCATTTGCTAAACTCTTAATTGTTTTATTCACCTCAGCGAGCGCTGACAACGGACTGCTTACCAAGGCAGTACCAGCGAGAATAGATGCATTTTTTAAAAATGATCTGCGTTTTGATTCCATGAAGCATTAATTTGAAGACGAATATTACAAAAAAAATCTGCTAAACGACAAAAAACAAGATATATTATATTTATTTTAAAATTTTCTTGAAATAATGGATATTTAAATATAATTTTATTTGGATAATCTAAAACTCTCTCATATGTCACTCGAAGCTTATATCGGCGATATCAGCATTGTCGCCTTTGACTTTGCCCCAAAAAACTGGGCCACCTGCAGCGGACAACTCTTATCAATTGCTCAAAACCAAGCCTTATTTTCTATCCTGGGGACTACTTATGGAGGAAATGGAACAACCAATTTTCAACTACCCAACTTTCAGGGCAAAACACCTGTTCATGTCGGGCAAGGTCTTGGTCAGTATTTTACACTCGGACAAACCGGTGGGGAATATGCCCATACTTTAACCAATAGCGAAATGCCCGCACACCAACATTTGGTATCTAATGCGGGGGTGGTAAAAGCAAAAACAGGACCTTTGGCAGATCAGACCTCTCCGGTAAATAATTATTTCGCTACTAATGCGGCAGAAACGAAGCGATTTACTGCAGTCCCGGATACCACAATGGGAACCATTTCATCACTGACTACAGCAACCGCCGGATCTTCCAGTCCTCATGAAAACATGCAACCCTACCTGGTACTGAATTTTGTCATCTGTTTATACGGTATGTTTCCTTCACGCAATTAATTTAAATAGTTATGCCAAACGATACCTACGTTGGTGAGATTAACATGTTCGCCGGCAATTTTGCAATTAGAAACACAGCCTTATGCAATGGTCAGATCTTGGCCATTCAGCAAAACACGGCTCTGTTTTCCCTTCTAGGGACAACCTATGGAGGCAACGGTTCAACCACTTTTATGCTGCCAAACCTGATGGGGAAATGTCCGATACATCGCAGCGATACCCATCCTTTAGGGGAAACGGCCGGTACTGAATCGGTCACTCTGCTCCAAACAGAAATGCCAACTCACGACCATGGTCAGGCCGTACAGGCTGCCATCGGCACAGGAGGAGCTGCAGTTACTGCTACAGCGATAGATTCTTTGCCAGGAACCACTACGGGAACAGCCTTATACACCAGTAACCCCACGAATACCTTTATGACTCCGCTGACGACAAACCTCAGTGGCCCGACCAGTATAGCCGGCAGTAGCCATCCTCACAACAACCTGCAACCCTATCTGGCTGTAAACTTTTTAATTTCCCTGTATGGAATCTTTCCTGCAAGAAACTAATTATTAATTATATAAAGACATATCATGGATCAACCATATTTAGGAGAAATCACCATTTTTGCAGGAAATTTTCCACCTCTTGGCTGGAGGTTTTGCGACGGACAGTTATTAGCTATTTCTGAAAATGATGCCTTATTTGCCCTTATTGGAACCACCTATGGTGGAGACGGTGTGACCACCTTTGCCTTACCAGATTTACGGGGCCGCGTTCCCATCCATCAAGGCTCCTATGCTGGAAGAACATTTATTCTGGGTCAATCATCTGGAAGCGAATCCGTTACACTACTTACCAATAACCTTCCAATGCATAACCATGGTGTAAACGGAGATATCAGCTTTAAGACACGGAGTGATTCAGCAGGAAATTTCGCTTCTCCTGATGACCACTATATCGCACAGGCTCCTTTAAAAAAGTTCTTTGGCCGAACGGTAACTACAGATAAGATGGCGCCGCTTACCTGTTCAGGTATCATTGGACCGGCAGGTAACTCTATGCCACATGACAATATGCAACCTTATTTAGCACTACACTTTATCATCGCAGAGTATGGAGTTTTTCCATCACGCAATTAACGATCAACTCAACTAAAACCATCTCAGAAGCAACTGATGAAAACAGGTATACTATTACCCAGATCCAGTACTCACCCATTGATCTCCTACAATTTTATGGATGGCATCCATACCTTCCTTAAACATAGGGGACTGAGCAATGAAATAGAATGTATTACCGCTTCTATAGGTTACGGGACAGACACGGCCTTAATCCAACAGGAAGCAGAACGTTTAATCCTCGAACACCGGGTAGATTTACTGGTTATCTTTGCAGATTATCCCGTGGTAGAATGCCTGTTTCCTGTAGTTACTTCTCTCAACAAATTATTAATCATAGTAAACCACGGGGCTAAATATCCCCCTTCATGGGCAGCAAGTCCCAATGTGATTCACCATAGCCTGAACAATGCATCAAATTGCTGGTTAACCGGAAAATTGGCTGCAAAAGAAAATAAATCGGCCGCATTGGTAAGCTCATTTTACGACGGGGGTTATTCCATTACTCATGCAATTGCTGCTTCCTTTATGGACGATTCCGGACAAATTGCTTTTAACTTTGTCGGCCACCAGCAAAAGGAACAATTCAACACCAAACCACTCATCTCCTTCCTCAAAACAAAACCCGAAGTCGACTCGTTATTGGCAACACTAAGCGGTGAACTTGGTCCGGAGCTTTATCTTCAACTTCGTGAACAGGCGGCTGATAAAAATTTAAAACTTTATGCCTGTCCAGTATTATTGGAAGAATCGCTATACGAAGGCAACTTAAATCCTGAAGAAAGCATTGCCGTTTCAGGATATACCTCCTGGTTTAAAGCATCAGAAGAGGAAGAAAACCAGGCATATTGCCAGACCTTTAAAAAAGAAACCAACAGAGAACCCGATTCTTTTGGCGTTTTAGGCTGGGATACCGGCCTGATGCTTAAAACAATTCTGGAAATCTCAGAGGATAAAGCCCTCGATGCAAAAACGATAGTTCAACATCCGGATCTACAAAAGCTTCGGGGGGCTAAGGGTGAAATGCGTTTGCATGCGTACACCCAACATTACATTTCTCCGGTACATTATCTGCATAGTGGAGTCGGTAAAGAGGTATCTAAACATCACGACTTATCCCTGGAAATGGTGGAAGCCTCTTTTAATGAACTGATTAATTTCGAAATACAAGGCCCTTCATCGCAATGGCTAAATACATATCTCTGCTCATAAAAAAAAATTATAGGGTATAATTTTACTATTAAAAACGCTCTCAATGAAAACACTAACAAGCGCATTGCTATTAAGGGTATTACTACCCTTATGTATGATATTTTGCATTGGTTTTTCGGCCTCTGCACAATGTACATTAGGTCCCGGCGACTTAGTCATCACCGGATACGATCAGCTTGATGATGGCACTAGCGGATCTACCTTCAACGATTCCTTTTCCTTCCTGCTGTTAAAAGACATCCCTGCCGGACAGGTGATTTTTTTTACAGATTTAGGCTGGACAGGGAGCAGCTTTCAGACGGCCAGCAATGCTCCGGCAGATGCGGTACTGAGATGGACAGCAGATGTTGCCTATGCGGCGGGAACAGAGATCATTGTTTACTGTAAATTTTCACCCTCATCAAAAGATATCAACGGAATAGCCAGAGGAACCATTACAGTAGAACAGCCTTCTTTCAATACCAGCTCCGGTGCCGTAAGTCCGGCAGAACAAATGAGTCTGGCCGAATTTTCAGGTGATCAGATATTTGCCTTTACCAATTCCATTGCCGCTCCTACCTTTTTGGCGGGAATCAGTATCAACAGACCGGCAGCCTCTCAATGGGATGCAGTTCTTTTATCCACCACTTTTGCTTCAGATAAATCTACACTCCCTGCCTCTCTGGCTTCAGGAGCTCAAAATATGGGGGTTTCTTTTGTGGATCCAGGTGACCCATTTGTGAATGCCGCTCCGGTTGCGAGATATAAAAGAGATGTTGCAGGTAATGCAACAGGACTCGCTTCTGCCCTGCTTACCAAGATCAACAATGTGGCAAACTGGGAAATCAGAAGTGATGGGAACAATTACGTTCCATTATTTTCGGCCACTCAGATTAATGTTACCGGTATCAGCATCACTGCACAACCGATAAACCGGACTAACTTATGTCCTGGCTCATCAACATCTTTCACCGTTGCCGCCAGCCCTGTATGTACGTATCAATGGGAAGTCAGCAATGATGGGGTCAACTTTACAGCAGTTGTAGCTGGAGGAGTTTACAGCAATGTGACTACGGCGACACTCAGCATCAGTAATGTGTCGACACTGAATAATAAAAAATACAGGGTCAAGCTGACTGGGGCGCATGGCACCACTTCAAATATTGTCAATTTAACCCTACTCAATCCTACAGTAGTACTCAACCCAGGGCCACTTGCAGCAGCAGTTCCCAATGTAGCCTATAGTCAGTCTGCAAATGTAACTTCCGGTGGAAGCGGAACATTTACCTATACTCTTGACAGTGGCACTTTACCGACAGGATTATCACTTAACGGCAGCACAGGGGCGATTACAGGAACGCCAACTGTTGGTGGATCTTACTCATTCGTGATTAAAGCAACAGACAACTGCAGCAGCCCGAATAGCGGAACCCAAAGTTATACGATTATTGTTGGCACACTGAATCAGGTGATTACACTAACGGATTATAGTAAAACCTATGGGGATGCAACCTTTACTTTACCTGCTACAACTGATGCCGGCTTAACCATCAGCTATACCTCTGCAACACCAGCAGTAGCAACAGTAACCGGCAATACCGTAACCATTGTGGGTGCGGGAACTACAAATATTACGGCAACGCAGGGAGGAAATGCCAGCTATAATCCTGCAACACCAGTGACCAAAGAAATTGCAGTGGCTAAGAAAGCCATTACGATTACTGCCGATATGAAAACAAAGGAATATGGGCAAGCGGATCCGGCACTGACCCAGTCTATTACAACCGGTGGCCCATTGGTGGGTACGGATGTTTTATCCGGAGACCTTGGAAGGGCTCCTGGGGAAAATGCAGGTAATTATGCCATCAATATTGGAACACTCACTGCAGGCAATAATTATCTTACAACCTTCGTCGGCGCCAACTTCAGCATCACGGCAAAACCATTGACCCTGGCGCTCAATGCAAGTCCATTGATCACTAAAGCCTATGACAACAATGCTTCCGCTACGCTTGCAGCAGCAAATTATACCCTGACCGGCCTGATCAATAGTGATGCGGTTACGGTTACGGGAACGGCAACTTACAACGATGAAGATGTTGCCGCAGGAAAGACAATTACTGCAAATACCTTTGTTCTGGCGGGCCTGTTAAAGGATAACTATAACCTGACCACCACTACAGCAACGACTACCGGCGATATTACCGCATTACCAATCACCTTAACATTAAATGCCAGCCCACTGATTACAAAGGTCTACGATGACCAGACCACCGCAAATCTGGTTGCCGGAAACTATACCTTAAATGGTGTTCTGGGCCTGGATGTAGTGACGGTTTCAGGAACAGCTGATTATGATACCAAAGCAATAGGCACAGGGAAAACCATAACGGCAAATACCTTTGTGCTTGCTGGTCCGGATAAAGACAATTACAGTTTAACCACCACAACGGCAACAACTTCCGGTGACATCAGTACCAAACCAATTACCTTAACCTTAAACGCCACACCGCTCATCACCAAGGTGTACGACGACAACAATACCGCAACGCTGGCAGCAGGTAATTATAGCTTAAGCGGGGTATTGGGTACAAATGTGGTAACCGTATCCGGAGCGGCAACCTATGATACCAAAACCACAGGAACCGGTAAAACTGTTACGGCCACTACTTTTGTACTCGCCGGTGCGGATAAAGACAACTATAACCTGACCACCACTACGGCAACGACTACCGGTGAGATTACCGCCTTACCGCTTACTTTAGTATTGAATGCAACACCCTTAATTACTAAAATTTACGACAATAACAATACTGCAACTCTGCTTCCTGCCAATTACACATTGACCGGAGTATTGGGTACAGATGTGGTAACCGTTAGCGGCTCCGCAACCTACGACAATGCAGATGTAGCAACAGGAAAAACCGTTACTGCAAATACTTTTGTGCTCGCAGGTACGGATAAAGACAATTACTCTTTAAGCACAACCACGGCCACTACAACAGGTGATATCAGTACAAAAGCAGTTACCCTTGCTTTAAATGCTGCTCCTTTAATTACCAAGGTGTACGACAATAACACAGCAGCAACACTAGTTGCAGCCAACTATACTTTAACAGGTGTCCTGGGTACTGATGTGGTTACGGTAAGTGGTAATGCAAATTATGACACTAAAGCCACTGGAACAGGGAAAACCATTACGGCAAATACCTTTGTGCTTGCTGGTGCGCAACAAGGAAACTATAATCTGACCACCACCACTGCAACAACAACTGGTGAGATTACCGCATTGCCACTTACTTTAGCGCTAAATGCAACACCTCTAATCACTAAGGCGTACGATAACAACAATACTGCAACACTACTTCCTGCCAATTACGACTTAAGCGGAGTATTGGGTACAGACGCAGTAACGGTTAGCGGTACAGCGACTTATGACACTAAAGATGCGGGGACTGGTAAAACAGTTACGGCCAATACATTTGTACTTGCCGGTGCAGATAAAGACAATTACAGCTTAAGCACCCTCACTGCCACTACTACCGGTGAGGTGACTGCCTCCCCTATTACGCTGGCATTGAATGCCCTGCCATTAATCACCAAAACCTATGATGGGGATGCTATTGCAACATTGGTTCCTGCCAATTATACTTTGACCGGAATATTGGGCGTCGATGCCGTTACGGTTAGCGGTACCGCTAGTTACGACTCTCCTGACGCAGCAACAGGTAAAACCATTACCGCAAACACTTTTGTGCTTGCCGGTGCAGATAAAGACAATTACTCATTGAGTACCACTACCGCAACAACCACAGGTAATATCGTTCAGAAGTCACTCACCCTGGCATTGAATGCCACACCTTTGATTACGAAAGTATACGACGATAACAATACTGCAACATTGGTACCTGCCAACTATGACTTAACCGGGGTATTGGGTACGGATGTGGTAACCGTTAGTGGTACCGCAACCTACGACACTAAAGCTACCGGAACAGGTAAAACTGTTACCGCCAACACTTTTGTGCTTGCTGGTGCGCAACAAGGAAACTATAACCTGACCACCACTACAGCAACAACTACAGGTGAGATTACCGCATTGCCACTTACTTTAGCATTGAATGCAACACCTTTAATCACTAAGGAGTACGACAATAACAATACTGCAACTCTGCTTCCTGCCAATTACACATTGACCGGAGTATTGGGTACAGATGTGGTAACCGTTAGCGGCTCCGCAACCTACGACAATGCAGATGTAGCAACAGGAAAAACCATTACAGCGAACACTTTTGTACTTGCTGGTGCGGATAAAGACAATTACTCTTTAAGTACAACAACAGCCAGCACTACTGGTGATATCAGCACAAAAGCAATTACCCTTGCTTTAAATGCTGCACCACTGATCAGTAAAGCTTACGATGGCAACACTACGGCAAATCCAGCTTCGGCAAACTATACGCTAACCGGAATCCTGGGAGCAGATGTGGTTACTGTTAGCGGTACAGCGAATTATGATACCAAAGCTACGGGAACAGGAAAAACCATTACCGCCAATAATTTTGTACTTGCAGGTGCACAACAAGGCAACTATAACCTGACCACCACCACTGCAACAACAACTGGTGAGATTACCGCATTGCCACTTACTTTGGCGCTAAATGCAACACCTCTAATCACTAAGGCGTACGATAACAACAATACTGCAACACTACTTCCTGCCAATTACGACTTAAGCGGAGTATTGGGTACAGACGCAGTAACGGTTAGCGGTACAGCGACTTATGATACTAAAGATGCGGGGACTGGTAAAACAGTTACGGCCAATACATTTGTACTTGCCGGTGCAGATAAAGACAATTACAGCTTAAGCACCCTCACTGCCACTACTACCGGTGAGGTAACTGCTTCCCCTATTACGCTGGCACTGAATGCCCTGCCATTGATCAGCAAAACCTATGATGGGGATGCTATTGCAACACTGGTTCCTGCCAATTATACTTTGACCGGAGTATTGGGCGTCGATGCCGTTACGGTTAGCGGTACCGCTAGTTACGACTCTCCTGACGCAGCAACAGGTAAAACCATTACCGCAAACACGTTTGTACTTGCCGGTCCGGATAAAGACAATTACTCATTGAGTACTACTACCGCAACAACCACGGGTAATATCGTTCAGAAGTCACTTACCCTGGCGTTGAATGCGACTCCACTAATCAGCAAAGTATATGACGACAATACTTTAGCAACATTGGTTCCTGCTAATTATACCCTAAACGGAGTATTAGGCACTGATGCGCTTACCGTAACTGGTACGGCAAATTACGATACCAAAGCCACCGGAACAGGAAAAACCATTACCGCCAATACTTTTGTACTCGCTGGGGCGCAACAAGGAAACTATAACCTGACCACTACTACTGCAACAACAACCGGCGACATTACCGCATTGCCGCTTACTTTGGCACTCAATGCAAGTCCTTTGATCACTAAGGTCTACGACAATAACAATACGGCAACCCTGGCTCCTGCCAATTACACGTTGACCGGAATATTAGGTACAGATGCAGTAACCGTTAGTGGTACGGCAACTTATGATAGCCCTGATGCCGGAACAGGAAAAACCGTTACGGCAAATACCTTTGTACTTGCTGGTGCGGATAAAGACAATTACTCTTTAAGTACAACAACAGCCAGCACTACTGGTGATATCAGCACAAAAGCAATTACCCTTGCTTTAAATGCTGCACCACTGATCAGTAAAGCTTACGATGGCAACACTACGGCAAATCCAGCTTCGGCAAACTATACGCTAACCGGAATCCTGGGAGCAGATGTGGTTACTGTTAGTGGTACAGCAAATTATGATACCAAAGCTACGGGAACAGGAAAAACCATTACAGCCGGTAACTTTGTACTTGCAGGTGCACAACAAGGCAACTATAACCTGACAACCACTACAGCAACAACAACCGGAGACATTACCGCAATGCCACTTACGCTGGCCTTGAATGCGACTCCTCTGATCACTAAAGTGTACGACAATAACAATACTGCAACATTGGCTCCTGCCAATTACGCTTTGACCGGAATATTAGGTACAGACGCAGTAACCGTTAGCGGTACGGCAACCTATGATACAAAAGATGCAGGTACAGGGAAAACCATTACCGCCAACGCTTTTGTGCTTGCAGGTGCAGATAAAGACAATTACAGTTTAGCAACCACCACTGCCACTACTACCGGTGAGGTAACGGCCTCCCCTGTTACCCTAACACTGAACGCCCTCCCAGTGATCAGCAAAACCTATGATGGCAATATCAGCGCGATTCTTACTCCTGCCCATTATAACCTAAACGGAATATTGGGTACAGACGTAGTAGTCGTGAGCAGCGATGCGACCTATGACAATCCCGATGCAGGAACAGGTAAAACGGTTACAGCCAACAACTTTGTGCTGCTTGGTGCTCAGAAAGATAATTACAGCTTAACCACTCCTACTGCAACTACTACCGGTAATATCGTTCAGAAATCACTTACCCTGGCTTTGAATGCGACTCCGCTAATCAGCAAAGTATATGACGACAATACTTTAGCAACATTGGTTCCTGCCAATTATAACTTGACAGGAATTCTGGGTACGGATGCGGTCACGGTAACTGGTACGGCAAATTACGATACCAAAGCCACCGGAACAGGAAAAACCATTACCGCCAATACTTTTGTACTCGCTGGGGCGCAACAAGGAAACTATAACCTGACCACTACTACTGCAACAACAACCGGCGACATTACCGCATTGCCGCTTACTTTGGCACTCAATGCAAGTCCTTTGATCACTAAGGTCTACGACAATAACAATACGGCAACCCTGGCTCCTGCCAATTACACGTTGACCGGAATATTAGGTACAGATGCAGTAACCGTTAGTGGTACGGCAACTTATGATAGCCCTGATGCCGGAACAGGAAAAACCGTTACGGCAAATACCTTTGTACTTGCTGGTGCGGATAAAGACAATTACTCTTTAAGTACAACAACAGCCAGCACTACTGGTGATATCAGCACAAAAGCAATTACCCTTGCTTTAAATGCTGCACCACTGATCAGTAAAGCTTACGATGGCAACACTACGGCAAATCCAGCTTCGGCAAACTATACGCTAACCGGAATCCTGGGAGCAGATGTGGTTACTGTTAGCGGTACAGCAAATTATGATACCAAAGCTACGGGAACAGGAAAAACCATTACAGCCGGTAACTTTGTACTTGCAGGTGCACAACAAGGCAACTATAACCTGACAACCACTACAGCAACAACAACCGGAGACATTACCGCAATGCCACTTACGCTGGCCTTGAATGCGACTCCTCTGATCACTAAGGTGTACGACAATAACAATACTGCAACCCTGGCTCCGGCCAATTACGCTTTGACCGGAATATTAGGTACAGATGCAGTAACCGTTAGCGGTACGGCAACTTATGATACTAAAGATGCAGGTACAGGGAAAACCATTACCGCCAACGCTTTTGTGCTTGCGGGTGCAGATAAAGACAATTACAGTTTAGCAACCACAACAGCCAGCACCACAGGTGACATCAGTTCTAAAGCAGTTACACTTGCCCTGAATGCCCTCCCATTGATCAGCAAAACCTATGATGGTAATATCAGTGCCACACTTACTCCTGCCCATTATACCCTAAACGGAATACTGGGTACAGACATAGTCGTCGTGAGTGGCGATGCGACCTATGACAATCCCGATGCAGGAACAGGTAAAACGGTTACAGCCAACAACTTTGTGCTGCTTGGTGCTCAGAAAGATAATTACAGCTTAACCACTCCTACTGCAACTACTACCGGCAATATCGTTCAGAAATCACTTACCCTGGCTTTGAATGCGACTCCGCTAATCAGCAAAGTATATGACGACAATACTTTAGCCACATTGGTTCCTGCCAATTACAACTTAACAGGAATCCTGGGAGCAGATGTAGTTACCGTTAGCGGTACGGCAAATTACGATACCAAAGCCACCGGAACAGGAAAAACCGTTACCGCCAATACTTTTGTACTCGCTGGGGCGCAACAAGGAAACTATAACCTGACCACTACTACTGCAACAACAACCGGCGACATTACTGCATTGCCGCTTACTTTGGCATTGAATGCAAGTCCTTTGATCACTAAGGTATACGACGATAACAATACGGCAACCCTGGCTCCGGCCAATTACACTTTGACCGGAATATTAGGTACAGATGCAGTAACCGTTAGTGGTACGGCAACTTATGATACTAAAGATGCAGGTACAGGAAAAACCGTTACCGCCAACACTTTTGTACTTGCAGGTGCAGACAAAGACAATTACAGCTTAAGCACCACTACTGCAAGCAGCACAGGTGATATCAGCACAAAAGCAATCACCCTTGCTTTAAATGCTGCGCCACTGATCAGCAAAGTTTATGATGACAATACTTTAGCAACATTGGTTCCTGCCAATTATACCTTAACAGGAATTCTAGGTTCTGATGCGGTTAGTGTAAGTGGTACGGCAAATTATGACACCAAAGCCACCGGAACAGGAAAAACCATTACCGCCAATACCTTTGTACTTGCGGGTGCACAACAAGGCAACTATAACCTGACTACCACTACAGCAACAACAACCGGAGACATTACCGCAATGCCACTTACGCTGGCCTTGAATGCGACTCCTCTGATCACTAAGGTGTACGACAATAACAATACTGCAACATTGGCTCCTGCCAATTACGCTTTGACCGGAGTATTAGGTACAGATGCAGTAACCGTTAGTGGTACGGCAACTTATGATACTAAAGATGCAGGTGCAGGGAAAACCATTACCGCCAACGCTTTTGTGCTTGCAGGTGCAGACAAAGACAATTACAGCTTAAGCACCACAACAGCAAGCACCACAGGTGACATCAGCTCTAAAGCAGTTACATTGGCCCTGAACGCTTCACCGCTGATCAGCAAAGCTTACGATGGCAGTACTACTGCAAGCCTGGCCACAGGAAACTATACACTTGCCGGAATTCTCGGTACGGATGTAGTTACGGTTAGCGGTACGGCAAATTACGATACCAAAACCACCGGAACAGGCAAAACCATTACAGCCAATAACTTTGTACTTGCAGGTGCACAGCAAGGAAACTATAACCTGTCTACCACTACTGCAACGACGACCGGTGACATTACCGCATTACCAATCACATTGGCATTAAACGCCAGCCCGTTGATTACAAAGGTGTACGATGATAACACTACCGCAACATTGGCTCCTGCCAACTACGCCTTAACCGGAGTATTGGGTACAGATGCAGTAACGGTTAGCGGTTCTGCAACCTACGACAACCCCGCAGCCGCAACAGGTAAAACCATTACAGCAAATACTTTTGTATTGGCCGGTGCGGATAAAGACAATTACACTTTAAGTACTACCACCGCAACTACTACCGGTAACATCACGGCTGCTCCGCTTACTCTGACGTTGAATGCAACTCCATTAATCAGTAAAATTTATGACGGCAATACTGCTGCCCTTCTTGTTGCAGGGAATTACAGTTTAACCGGATTACTTGGTACAGATGTGGTGACAGTTTCAGGAACGGCCAGCTACGATAACAAAACAACAGGAACTGGCAAAACAGTTACTGCGGATGGTTTTGTACTCGCCGGAGTTGATAAAGACAATTACAGTCTGACTACCACTACCGCAACCACGACAGGTAATATCACGGCCTCTCCGATTACTCTGGCATTGAACGCCACACCATTAATCAGCAAAGCTTATGATGGCAATACCACTGCGGTACTTGCTGCAGGGAATTACACCCTCAACGGAATCATCGGAGCTGACGTGGTAAACGTAAGTGGTACTGCCAATTATGATAATAAAAATGCAGGAACAGGTAAAACGGTTACCGGAAATGCCTTTGTGCTGAACGGAGCGGATAAAGACAATTACAGTCTGACCACCACTACCGCAAGTACCACTGGCGAAATTACCCTTAAAACCATTACTGCTTCATTGAATGCCGCACCAATCATCAGCAAGGTGTACGACAACACTACCATCGCTACTCTTGCTGCAGGAAACTACAGCCTGAACGGAGTATTGGGTGCAGATGCAGTAACAGTAAGCGCTAGCGCAACCTACGATAACAAAACCGTAGGAACAGGCAAAACCATTACAGCAAACACCTTTGTATTAGCCGGTCCGGATAAAGACAATTACGCTTTAAGTACCACTAACGCAACTACTACTGGTCATATTACTGCATCCCCACTTACTTTAACACTTCATGCGAGTCCTTTAATTACCAAGACTTATGACAATACTACAGCAGCCACATTAAGTCCTGCGAACTTTAGTCTGAATGGTATTCTGGGTGCAGATCAGGTTGCCGTATCGGGAACAGCGAACTACAATAATGAAGATACCGGAAATGGAAAAACCATTAATGCAGGAACATTTGTACTTAGCGGTACAGACAAGGATAACTATACCTTAAGCACAACGATAGCTTCCACAACCGGAAACATCACATGGAAAGACCTGACCGTTACGGCTGACGACAAGAGCAGATTCCAGGGCACTGCAAACCCGCCTCTGACCCTTACCTACAATGGCTTTGTTACCGGAGAGGGAATCAGTAACCTCAGCACTGCACCTGTTGCCTCAACCCTGGCAAATGTTGCATCGCCAATAGGAGATTACGACATCACTGTAAGTGGAGGACTGGCTACAAATTACAATTTCATCTATGTAAACGGGACATTGAAAGTACTTCCGGGTGCACCAACAGCAATCCTTCTGGCCAGCACACCGCTTTATGAAAACCGTCCGGCAGGAACAACTGCAGGAACCTTAAGTTCAACTTCAGAAATTCCTTCTGCAGTTTATACGTATTCCTTAGTTGCGGGAGCGGGAGATACAGACAACAGCGCTTTCAGTATCGTTGACGATCAGATCAGATCAACTGCAGCATTTGATTTTGAAACGAAATCAAGCTATAGCATCCGGGTCCGGTCGACCACTCAATTCGGACTATCGCTGGACAAACAGTTTACCATCTCTATCAGTGATGTAAACGAGATCCCAACGCTTTCCCCTATATCCAATCAGACCATTTGCTATACAACAGCAACACAAAATGTTCCGTTGACTGGCATCAGTGCGGGGCCTGAGACTGCTCAGACCAACACATTGACCTTACAGAGCAGTAATGCCAATCTGCTGCAAAATCTTACCGTAACACCTACCGGAGCAAACGGAAACATTAGCTATCGTGTGAAAAACGGAGCTTCTGGCACTGCAACCATTACGGTAACCGTAAAAGATAACGGAGGCACAGCAAATGGTGGTGTAGATACTTATACCAGAACATTTGTAATCACAGTGAATCCTTTACCAGTGGTTATGATTCATGCAGACCGCGGAACGGTTAACGGAAACAGTACGGAAGTCAGCAAAGGAGAAACAGTATTGCTAACCGCAAGCGGCGGCAGCACTTATGCCTGGTCTGCTCATAATAGCATCATCAGCGGACAAAACGGAGCCACATTAACGGTAAGACCTAGAGAAACGACTACTTATATGGTCACCGTAACCAATGCGAATGGCTGTACTGAAACGGCAACATTCAAGGTTAACGTACTGGATGATCTGGCTAAAATCAAAGGCACCAATATCCTGACTCCTAACGGAGATGGCTACAATGACAAGTGGGTAGTGGATAATATTGATTTTTATCCTAACAATGAGGTTAAAGTCTTTGACAAGTCCGGAAGAATAGTATACTCAAAAAGAGGATATGACAACAGCTGGGACGGAACCTTCAATGGTACGGCCCTCACTGAAGGAACCTATTATTATCTGATTGACTTTGGAAGCAACAGACTAAAATTCAGAGGCTTTATTACCATCGTCAGAGAAGACTAATTCATAAAGGCATTTACAAAACACATCATGAAGATGAAAACGACATACAAATTTCTGGCCTTGTTACTGGTGATCATCACCAGTAACAATAGCTACGCTCAGTTAAACCCACTTACCTCTCAGTATTACAGCAACCGTTACCTGATCAATCCTGCCTTTGCCGGTACCGGAGACGGGCTGAAACTGAATGCGGCTTACCGCAAACTATGGAGCAATGTTCCCGGATCACCACTTACCCAAAGCATCACTGCCGATTATGGAACCGGCAGAGTTGGCCTTGGCCTGAATGTTTATAATGAAAGTGCCGGACTGCAGAGACAAACGCGTGTAATTGGTACTTATGCTTATCACCTGCCACTTGGTGCCAATGAGCAGCAATTGCATTTTGGATTATCTCTTGGTTTCATGAACCAGCGGCTGGAGACCAGTGATCTTTATGGCAATCCAAATGACCCTATGGTAGGTCAGTACAACAATAGAAAAACCTATCTCGACGGAGATTTCGGACTGGCTTACACCTCCCGGAAAATCAGTCTCCAGCTTTCGGTACCTAACCTGAAAAGCGTGCTGAAAAAAGACGTCATCAAACTGGCCGATGTTACTACTTTTTACGGAGCAGCAAGTTATAAGATCCGGATTAGCGAGGGGGTTGAAGGCATAGATCTGGAACCAATGGTGGCTTACCGCGGAGTTAAGGGATTTGATAACATCTGGGATGGAGGGGCTCAACTGGAACTTGCCGACAAACAGGTCTTTCTTCTGGCGCTTTATCACAGCAGCAAAAGCGCCACCTTCGGCTTAGGAATGGACTTAAAAAAGAAATACATGGTGAGCGGCAATTATACGACTCAGACTTCTGCCCTTAGCGGATATACCAATGGAAGTTTTGAACTCAACCTCAGGTTAAACCTGAGTAAATAATCGCAGATTAACCTGATTCAATGATGCGTCCGGCTTACATTAAGTTCAACCTCAGTTACGATAGCCAAAGGCTTCAGCAGGAACTCCGCTCCTGCCTGGAACTGGAATGGCCTATGCATTTCAATACCAGGGATTTTGAAGGAACCTGGAAAAGTATTTCTCTGCGTTCCAGTAGTGGTTCTGCTACAGATATTCTCGCCCATCCGGGGCAAAACCTTTATCAGGATACGGCATTATTGCAAAATACCCCTTATATCAAAGAGATTCTAGATTCCTGGAAATGTGATAAGGAAAGCATCCGCTTACTTGCACTGGAGCCTGGAAGTTTGATAAAGCCACATCAGGATATGGGTTGTGCTTATAAAGATAGTTCCTTCAGAATTCATATCCCGATCCAGACCAATCCCGGGGTTTACTTTACCATCGCCGGGCACCAACTGCAATTAAAGGAGGGGGAATGCTGGTATATGGATTTCAGTAATACACACAGTATCCGGAATGAAGGAAAGACCACCAGGGTCCATCTGATCATCGATGCCCTTAAAAATGACTGGACGGATCAATTATTTGAGACTCATGGTTATCCCCTTTCCGAAGACCATGCGCCCAGGAAGTATGATGAAGATACCCTGGCAAAAATGATTGCGGAGTTGACCCGAATGGATACTCCTGCAGCCCATGCGCTCATTGAAAACCTGAGAAACCAACATTCCTGATTAAATGAATCCTCATCCCTTAAGCAATTGGATCCCCTATCAGCTATCTTATGATGAACAAGGTAAATGGCTGCTTTTCTGGCTGGACCTGGAGCATAGAAGAATGAAGGAACCTTTTTTTGAGGAGACCATCCAGATCAGCCGCTATCGTAATATCGAGCGTTCCCGGTTAAAGAGCTGCAGTGATCCTGAGTTTTTAACTGCCCTTGCTCCAGGGCTCCCACATCTTAAACCTACCGCCTTTATCTTTCATATCTCTCGTTGTGGTTCCACCCTGCTCACGCAGGCTTTCTGTGAAGCAGAAGAACATATTGTAATTGCCGAGGCTCCCCTGCTTGATGAAATATTAAGGGCAAATGAAAAAGATCCTCAAGTTACACCGGCTCAGCAGGAGAAATGGTTTAAGGCTGCCTTACAACTCATGGGACAGCTGAGAAATTTCAAAGAATCTGACCTGATCATTAAGCTGGACAGCTGGCATTTACATTTCTATACCCTGCTCCGCAAGTGGTTTCCGGATGTTCCATTTATTTTTTTATTCCGAAAGCCTGAGGAAGTGCTGGCCTCTCATGAAAAAAGAAGGGGCATACACAGTATACCCGATATGCTCAGCAGTATTTTACTGGGCATTGATCCTGCAGTCGATTACAATAGTGATTTCAACCGGTACACTGCCGATGTCATCGAACAATACTTTTTAAAACTCCATCTTATTCATCAGCAAAAACATCCGCTTAATTTCTTTGCGGATTATGGCGACGGAATAAGCCCGATGATTTCATTATTTACCAGGGCTACCGGTATAAAAGTCAGAAATCCTGATCAGCTAAAAACACGGCTGAACTACCATAGTAAATCGCCAGATGAGATCTTCAAAGGAGACCTTCCTCCGAATCCAAAATTCAGTTACCCGCATTGTACCCGGGCTTATGAGGAATTTAGAGCACGATGCTTATCTGCACCCTATATCAGTATATAAATGAATCAACACTGCACTTTCGTCTCCCTGATTTATGAGATACATAGCCAAAAGAAAGCCGGAAAGAAACCGGCTTTACCCATGGATTTTGAACGTACAGAATCTATGTGGATGAACTTTTATGGCCTGGGAAAATTTGAGACTTTATCTTTTCTCTATACGGAATGCAAAAGTCCGGAGCATTTAGAAGAATGGATCATTAACCGGAAAGGTCAGGATTTTACAGATGAAGCTGCGCTTAAATTCAGAGCCTGGCAGAATGCTCAGGAATCTATAGACACGAACAGCTCCGATTATCCTCAAACGCTTTTTCCTGAGCAACTGCAATTCTGGGAACAAAACGGTTATCTCGTGATCCCGCAGGTAGTAGAAGCAGCACTTTGCGATCAGGTAAAAACCCAGATCTGCCAGCACCTGAAACTTGACCTCCTCCGGCCGGAAACCTGGTATACGCCACACCCGGACTGGCAAGGCATTATGCTTCAGCTTTATCAGAATAAAGAGATGGAACAAATCCGCTATCACGATGGTGTTAAGGAGAAGTTTGCGGAACTTTATCAGAGCACTGAGCTGATTCCAAATACGGAAAAAGTGGGTTACCATCCTCCCGAAACTCAGGGATACACCTTGAGAAACGGAAGTTTACATTGGGATCTGGATTTGAGCAGGCCTATCCCCTTTCACATCCAGGGGCTGGTTTACCTGGATGACGTTCCGGAAGAAAGAGGACCATTACAGGTCGTACCAGGATTCCACCGTCATTTTGAGGATTGGATGAAACCTTTTTCTTCATTAGATACCGCCCATCAGCACATGCTGGCTACAGAAACTGCAAAACCAGCATCGGGTAAAAAGGGCGATCTGGTACTCTGGCTAAATACCTTGCCTCATTCGGCAGGCAGAAATCAATCTGATTTGCCAAGATTTGTTCAATATGTGAGCTTTAATAAATTATAACTGTGATCATTTTATACCTCTCAAAATGTCTAAAACAAAGAAAAAGAAAAATCTTTCAGATTTGGAGCTTTCCTTAATCAAGGAAAAACTTATTAACGGAAATGCAAATGTGATTACCGTAGATAAACTGGCATCAGTAGCACCAGTCCTGGCCTTATTAAAATCCTTCAACGTACAATATCAAGTCTTTGGCTCGAGTATTTACATGAATGCGGCCAATCTCATTGTGATGAAAAATGTCGGAACTGCGCTGGCCAACACCAACTTCTCCTACATTTTTTACCATGTGAGTAATCCACTTGGAAGTGAACTACGCACAAAGAATATTGCCCCGCTTAAGGAAACAGATATTAAGGACATTTTATTAATCAATTAAAATCATGAGATTTTTCATATTCATACTCTGCTGGGGCTTTCTATATGCTCCTACCGGTGCGGTAGCACAAAGTAATAAATCGCTGAACCGGGGGTCCATTATAAACTTTGTAGACTTCTATCCCATCAATACTGATCCTTATATCGGATGGAAATCTAATATGACCGATAAGGAAACCATCCTGTTTGAAACCAATCCGGAAGTGCGCATCAGTTTGTACAATAATTTTGTTGCAGGCATGAATGAAGGGAGGTTCCATACCAGTGCCTACTATATTCATTTCAGACCTCAGTTGAGGATGTTTTCAGAAAACTCCTCTCCTGTAAAAACGATTTCCACGCCGATTCTGCTGGGGACTCAGCATGCATTTCTATTTAACAGGTACCAATCGGATGGGACTTTAGACGACTTTAAACGTTCAATACTTTCTTTTTCCTTTGAGACAGGACATTATTCCAATGGCCAGAAAATGGGTGCCTTTACCGAAGCATACGAGGACGGAAGTACTGAAAGTGAAGCCATATATAATACCATCACCCCAACCACCAACCTTTCAGACATCCTCAACCGGAACAGTGGAAATTTCTCGACCAACCTGACCGAAATCAGAGTAAACTACCGGGCAAATAAGTTGGACAGCAACGCCATTCCAGTCCGGACACATTCCATGACCTTTGGGGGAACACTCTACCACAACAGGCTGCTTTATCTGTTCGATCTGGGTGGTTATTCGGCAAATGATATTAAAATTTATGGCCGGATCAGGTTAAATGCAGGATATGAATATGTCAACTATCTGCCGTTTTTCAGAAAAGTCAGGTATGCACTGGCCGAGAACATCGAACGGATTTTTAATGCTCATCCCTTTGTAGAACCCATGCGTTTTGAAACATCAGTGACGGTATACCCTTTTCCCAAAATTGGGGATCTGGGCTTTTTCGTTAGCCATACCTGGGGACATGACAATTACAACTACCGTTTTGTAGATTCGGGACATCAATTTGGTATTGGTGCCAGTTTCTCAGTATTTCCGCCTTTCACGCTAAAACAAAGGAACTGACATCAACACTAATTGCCGGTACAGTTAATGATGCTCATTGATTTTATGGTAATAGACATAAGAGAGCCCTAAAATAACCAGAATGATCAGGGGAAAGAGGCCATTAAAGCCGAAGCCGTCCACTGCAAAATGGCTCACACTAGCGGCAATAAGATTAAAACCAAATCCTGCATAGGCCCATTCTTTTATGCGCTTAGGGATCTGGGGGATAATCAGTGCCAACGATCCCAGGACTTTAAACACGACGAGCATCACACGGAAATATTCAGGATAGCCGAGGTGCCTGATTCCTTCTTTTGCAAGTTCAGTCTGTGATGTAAGTGCAGGCATCAGACCTTCAAACAGAAAAATTACGATGGTTGCGGTCCAGTAAATTATTTTATTCTTTTTCATTTTAGTTGATTTGGTTGTTTAAATAATGGTTTTATATTTCTTTTATCATTCCAAAATTAAGTTTGAATCCTGAATTCAAAGTAGTGCAAAAACGACATATTCAGGGGGCGAATCAGACAATTGTATCTACCTGTTTCCTGGTATTTTTAGGTTCATTGTTTCAGGGTATAAAAAAAATACTCATTTTTAGGCATATGATGAGAGCATTATACACCTGCTGCATCCTACTGGCCATTGGCCTGTGCAGCAAAGCCCAGCTGCCCATGAATGAGCCTGAATATGCGGACAGCCTGACCAAACAACTAAAATTAAAAGCAACAGATAGTGCCAAAGCAAGGACCAATTTCCTATTGAGTCAGTATTGGTCTTATCTGGATTTTAAAAAGTCTAAACAATTCCTGGACGAAGGAAAGAAACTGAGCAAAAGCAACGTGATGCTGAATGCCATTTCCTATTTTTTTGAAGGAAACCTATATTTTGACGATGAACCTGCAAAAGCAGAAAAGGCTTTTCTTACTGTTGAACGGCTGCTGAATAAAGTCAACACAAAGGAAAGTTATTATTTCCGCGCCAAAGCATTAAGTAATTATGCGACATTGCAGGAGGGGAAAGACGATTATAAAACTGCCATAGACATTTTGTTAAACCAGGTAATTCCTTTGGCCGAGAAGAATGGCAATCCCACTGCCCTTGCCGGATACTACCAGAATCTGGGTTCGTTTTTTCAAACCAATAGACAATTTGAAAAAGCAGAAACTTATTACCTGAAGACCATAGAAACATTAAAAAACGGGCCAGCTAAATCTGTAACAAGATTAAAAGCATATGTCAGTGCGGCCAACCTTTATTGCTTCATGAAAAAATTCCCACAGGCAAAAAACATGCTGGACAAGGCCAGACCTTTCGTAGCCAACCTGAAGAACACAAAAGTGGTAGTGGATTATTACGCTGCTGAGGGGCTTTACAGTTGGTTTGGGGCAAGGCAATTCGACAAAGCACTGGTCAGTTTTGACAAGGGTTTAGCACTTGCAAAAAAAATCAATTATGACTATGCCATCCCTTCCCTCACCTTCTCAAAATACGATGTATACAGCAATCAGAAAAATTTTGCTAAAGCACTTGCCACCCTCAATGAGCTGACCAGATCCAAGCTGTTTATGGGTTGGACAGAAAACAGGATTTCCATCTATAACGAGTATGCAAATACATATGCCGGCATGGGCAAAATGTCGGAGGCTTATGCCTGGTCCAGGAAACACAGTAAACTAAATGACAGTCTAAATAAAGCTGAGGTAAAAAAATACATCAATGACCTGGAGATCAAGTTTAAAACTACCGAAAATCAAAAGAAAATAACCCGCCTGGAAGCAGAAAAGAAAGAAGTAGCCCTTACGGCAAAAAATGCCCGGTTAAACAACTGGTTATTGGGTTCCATCAGTACCTCGCTGCTGATTGTCACCGCCTTTGTGATCTTCTATTACCGGAACACCAAGAAATTATCCAGACAAAAGGAAATTAACCACAAGCAGCAACTAAAAGAGATGGAGCAGCAACAAAGACTGGTAACGGTAAAAGCCATGCTGGAAGGAGAGGAAAAAGAACGCAGCAGGATGGCGAGAGATTTACATGATGGTCTCGGCGGATTACTTACCGGAGTGAGGCTTAATCTTTCCAATCTGGTGGCAGGCCCGGGTATAAAAGACAAGGAAGCTGGCCCCCATCCATTAATTGCGCAGGTGGATGCTTCCATCCACGAATTGCGTAACATCGCCCATAACATTATGCCACAGGCGCTGCAGAATTACGGACTTGAAGCGGCAATAAGAGACTTGTGTCATTCTATGATGAGCAGCGATCTTCCAATCCGGTTCCACACGCTTGGCATGGAAAACAACCTGTCCCTATCAGTAAAAATGACCATATACAGGATTATTCAGGAAGCCCTTAGTAACGCCATCCGTCATGCCGGAGCGAATTTTATTATCGTTCAATGCAGTCAAAATCAGGGTGTATTGTTCATTACCATAGAGGATGATGGCGTTGGTTTTAGTCCTGAGACACTAAAAAACAAAAATGGGATAGGTTTGAGTAACATCAGGAACAGAGTTGAATTCTTAAAAGGGGAAATCGAAATCAGCTCTGCTCCAAATGAAGGGACCACCATAAATATTGAATTGGTAGTGGATTAGATTAAAGAAGTTGCGGAAAAAGGTGCAGATGGGTGCTCGCTCCCTGGTGGTTTACATCCATCTTCAGTACCTCCTTAAACCTGGCCCGCGCCTCCTCAGCACGTCCCAGACCAAGATGGCCTAAACCGATCAGATATTGGCAATGGATGTGATTTTTCAAATGGAGGTCCTGATCAAATACCAGTAAATCCGGAAGGGAAACCGCAAAGTAATCGATCCTGATCTTATCGTCAAGGTGTAACTCAGCAAATCGGATAAAGCGCTCAAAGATCACTTTTGCCTTTTCCTGTTCCTCTAGCTTTAGCCAGGCCAGGCCCTGGTAAAAGATTTTATCCGGTTGTGGATCATTATAAAATATAGCCTGTACCGGTTCATCCGGCCCAGTAGTTGCCATCAGAAACTGTTCTCTTGCCTGATCTGTCCATCCCATTTTTTCGTAAATGCAGCCACGCAAATAGTGGATATCATTTTCCTGTGCACCATATAATTTCCCTTCACCAAGATGATGCGGATATTCCACTGTAGCCGAAAGCAATTCCAGTGCAAGCTCATATGCGCCTTCCCTCAGCGCCTTTACTGCCAATCCAATATGACAAAGCAGATACTGTCCTACTACCTTTCCTTCTCCCCCTTCCCAGGGATGAAACTGCTTCACTGCAATACATGCCCTGGCCTCCTGATAACGGTTCAGCTGATTCAACAACGTCACCTGCTCCAGGTACAAATCATCGCGATCGTTGACCAGTTCCGGATATTTTTCAAAAAACGCCAGGCGATGCTCCGGTGTGTATCCCATTTTTTTATACAACTGATCCAGTTCCATAAATACCCTTGCATCCGTCTTATCCAGGCTAAAAGCTTTTTCAAGTGCTTTCAATGCACGGTCAGACTCATTCAAATGATTCTGATAGGCCAGAGATAGATTTCGATGTGCCGTTGGAAAAGATGGATCTGAAGACACAGAATTTTCCCAGCATGCTACTGCTTCAGTAAACTGTTGTTTGTCGAACCAGAAATTCCCCAGATAATAATGCGCTTTAGCATCCCCTGGATTTAACGTGATGGCGGAGGATAAAACCTTTACATCCTCAATCCGGTGCGGGAAACACAAATCAGGTATCGCCTGTTCCCCTTCAAGAAAACATGACCTTGCTGCCTGCCCGTCTTCAATCTGCAGGTAACACCAGCCCATATAGTAATACACCATTGGATATACTGCGCCTTCCTGTTCCCCGGTATAAACCAATAAAAATGCAATCGCTTCTTTGTATAATCCTGCATGAGCATAATCCAGCGCACATTCTATGTAATTATGGACATCCTGTCTCATCAGCTGCACAAAATGGTTCAGTGCTTGCCCGGCGACGGCACCCTCAGCTGTCTCCAGATGGATGACATATTTTTCATAAAGGCATCCGAAATTGAAAGGATCAATCAGTAAAGACTCTTCAATAACCTGCATCGCCTCTTTAACCCGGTTCATTTTATGAAGAACAGCTGCTTTAAGGTGACGTACCGAATGCGCCTGTCCATTCCTTTGCAGCGATTTATTCAGCAGGTATAAAGCATCCTCAAAATCTCCTTTTTCTGAGGCAATCCGCGCCAGTGCAAAAAAACCGGCATCCTGCCAGGCGGCATTCCAGGTCGCTTTATAAATTGCTTCATAAGCTTCCTCCGATTTCCCCTGCATCTTTAAGGACCAGCCCAGGTTATAATAAGGCTCCCCATCATAAGGATTCGGATTCCGGCTGGTTAAGGTCTTTATTGCAGTCCGGAAAAAGGGCTCAGCTTTGGTAAACTGTCCGCGTCTCATATACCATAACCCCATCGCGTTATTACATCGGGCATCTCCCGGCTCGCGTCTGAGTGCTTCCAGGTAATAATCCCTTGCCGCGTAAGTTGCGTGACGGTATTGCTCAATATGCAAACCATTCAGGTATAATTCTTCTACGGAGCTGATCTCTTCCGGATCCTTCGCTGCAGTTGCTGCTGCAGGAATTTCTTTGTTGGTTTGCTCTTCCTGTTCATAGTCGATCAGGAGCTTACCATCGGCCCTTTCTACGCGCACACTGATATTTTCCTGACATACGTTACCCTCCAGCTGAATATTCTTCTCAAATATAGCCGAGGGCGAAAGGTCAAATACACTGCTATCAACAAGCGCTTCATTTACAAACAACTTAATTATTGCTCCTGGAAAAGCCGAGGTGGCATAGACCTTTATCCCTACCTGATCTCCATTCGGTTCCACATTCAGCATCGCCTCTTTACTGGCATTTTTAACTGCCCCTACTTTTGCGTAAGGCATAAAATACTGCTCAAATGTTTTCTCTTCATTGGGCTGTAACCAGGAAAAATCCGGTTGATTATCCGTAAATACGCCCGTCATCAGCTCAATGTATGGCCCGTCTTCATCGGTCAGGTTTCTATCCCAGGATTGTCCGAAATCACCATTTCCCCAGGTCCATTGTTTTTTTCCCGGTGCGATATGGTGATTTGCCACGTGCAGCATTCCCGCCTCGGTATCATGTTCGTAGCCACCAATAAAATTATACTGAGAGCGGATGGCCATATAAGAAGTGGGTACCGGAATATTTTTATACCTGGAGATATCCGTTCCCGGTGCATAGTCCTTTTTATAATAGGTTCCTGTAGCGATCGGAAAATCCGAGACATCCCGTTTTCCATGATCAAAGACAGCATAGACATCGGGCGGAAAAACAGATTGATAGTGGTCATTCACCTTTACCGCAGGGTTTGCCCACCACAAAAATGTCTGAGGAAAAGGAGTACGGTTATATATCTTGCCTTTAACCTCCAGATATGCCTTATCAGGATAAAGGGTAAAACCAGCCATTCCTTTTGTTCTGCACATCAGCTCCAGCTCATTTACCCAAACCGTTTTGCTGCCGTCGGCATATTCTTCTATCGTAAAATCCACTGGATCAAATGTACTTGGACGATGGTGTTGTGGCCAGTTAAATTCGATTCCTCCGGAAATCCAGGGTCCGGTTAAGCCCACCAGTGCAGGTTTGATCACCTGATTATAATAGATAAAATCACGGTTTCGTACTTTATCAAAAGCCCTTTGAATACGGCCGCCCAGTTCAGGGAGCACCATAATCCTGAGAAATTCATTTTCTATATATACTGCTGTGTATTCCTTATCGGTCTTTTCATCTGATATTTTTTCGATTACCGGATTTGGATAGACTGCCCCGGTACTTCCCTGGTAAACTCTTTTCTCCAGAAAAATCGGATTCTTCTCAGGTTTGCCTGTTTCGTAAGTGGGGATGATCACTTTCTCCACCCATGCTTTTACTTCCATAATATTGCTTCTTGATAGATATGTTATAGGTTAATGAGGGGTAAATACGGACTCCAGTTCTTCCAGTGTTTTGCCTTTGGTCTCTTTGACTTTGGCCCTTATAAACAAGAAGCCCAGCACACAAATCCCCGAATAGATATAAAAAGTATGGTGCATTCCAATCCATTTCGCTAGCACCGGGAAGGTAAAGGTCAGGATAAAATAGGCCGACCATAAGCACAGGACGGCGATGGAAGAGGCTGCCCCTCTGACGTGATTGGGGAAGATTTCCGAGATCAATACCCAGGTTACTGGCCCGAGAGAAATGGCATAAGTGCCTATTGCTGCCAGCAGAAACATGCCCACCAATGCAGACTGAATGGCCAGCAGCTGAGCAATTACGACATATAGTATGGCCAGTGCCAACGCACCAAACAGCATCAAAGGCCTCCGTCCGATCTTGTCGACCAGAAACATCGCCAGGATGGTGAAAAACAGGTTAACCCCTCCTATGAAAACGGTTTGCAACAACTGGTCATCCTTCGAAGCCCCAATACTTGCAAAAATATTTGAAGGGTAATTGAAGACCACATTAATGCCGCATAACTGCTGAAAAACCGCTAGGACAATACCGATCATTACCGCCGGAAATACCGCTTTTTCAAATACCGCTTTATAGCTGACTTGTTGGTTTCCTTTTAAAGAAAGCTTAATCAGGTCCATGGAACTGCTGGAAAATTCTGGCCCGCCGATTTTCTCCAGCACCGCCCGTCCCTTCTGTTCTTTTCCGACCTTAAGTAACCATCTTGGACTTTCCGGCAACCAGATGACCCCTATAATGAACAATGCTGAAGGAACAGCTCCCAGACCAAACATCCACCTCCAGGCATCAGGCCCGCTATTCCGAAGAGAATAATTAATCAGGTTGGTAATCAATATTCCCAGTACGATGGTGAGTTGGTTGATGCTGACCATTCTGCCCCGGTATTGTGCCGGAGAGACTTCTGCAATATACATGGGCGACAATAGGGAGGCCATTCCTACCCCGATTCCCGCTATAAAACGCGCCGTAATAAAAACACCCAGACCAGAGGCAAAAGCCATGGCCAGCGAAGAAACCCCGAAAATAAGTGCGGCCAGAAACAACCCTGGTCTGCGGCCATATTTATCAGCTACCCGGCCAGCTGCCAAACAGCCGATAATCGCGCCAAGGGCAAGCGACCCGGTCGCAAAACCCTCCCAGTATTCATTTAATCCAAACTGATCTCGCAAAAAGGGCAATGCACCGGAGATGACGGCAAAGTCAAAACCAAAGAGGTATCCCCCAAGTGCAGAGATAAAAGAGATAGACAAAAGATACGAAGTTTTAAAATGCTGCATTTTCAGGTTTAATTTGGTTAAATCAAATTTGAGCTTATCCCAGTGACAGAACAATAGAGATATTTACGAAAGTAATGGACTATATTACGGAATAATCTATATAAATTCACGCCAACAGAAGCCACAATATGGAGAACATGAGCACTGATATTAAGAAAGAAGAAGGGTTTGATGGCCAGAAAGCCATTGTATTGCCAAGACCGATCCTGATAAAAAACTGTGTTCCAAACCCATTGTTATCCGGAATTTACATCACAGACATCGGTTTCTATCCGAAGGCGAAGTTCCATTACCGGGAACGCGATCATGGCATAGATCAATACATTCTGATTTATTGTACTGATGGAAAAGGTGAAGTGAAGATTGAAGGGCTTTCCTATACCCTAAATTCGGGAAATTTCATCGTCATTCCTGCGGAAAAATCACATTCCTATGCTTCGGACCGGAACAATCCATGGACCATTTATTGGGCACATTTTAAGGGCCATCTGGTAAAGTCCCTGATCGGACTGCTGGTTAAACGGCAAAAAGGTTATAAAGGTTCTGTCCAGTTCAACGAATCCAGGATAAAGCTTTTTGACGACATCTATTTAAACCTGGAAAGCGGTTATAGCAGAGATAACCTCTATTATGTGAATATGAGCTTCTCCCATTTCCTGTCGTCCTTTATTTTTGATGAGAAATTCAACTACTCTTCTAAAAAAAGCAGTGTAAACCCCATTGATATTTCAATAGAATTTATGCAGAAAAACCTGCATACCACCTTTACACTGAATGCAATTGCCAAATCTGCCAACTTATCACCCTCTCATTTTTCTGCCCTCTTTAAAGAGCAAACCGGCTTTGCCCCCATCAAATACTTCAACCATATTAAAATACAGAAAGCCTGTCAGTATCTGCAATTTACGGAGCTCCGGATTAAGGAGATTGCTGCAACACTGGGTATAGATGACCAGTATTACTTTTCAAGAATGTTTTCTAAAATAATGGGCGTTTCCCCACAAGACTATAAGCTCCGCAGAGAAACACTGCGCGAAAATAAATCTTTATAAAACAGGTTTATTTACTTTCCACAAATACCAGCTCGTCAATCATCGCATTGCTTCCGGCAAGAGATTCCATACGAACCTTTACTTTTCCATCATTGGTATCCTCCCTCATCACGAATAGCTTCACCCATTTACCTTCTTTATCCAGTTTACCTGTCGTAAACTCCCTCCCTTCAATCCATATTTTAACATCTCTGCCCTCATTGTTCCAATCTGCAAAATGAATAAATAACTCACCGATTACCCCTTGAGGAGGATTGATCTCCAGTTCCATTTTCTTACCATACCAGGCCGCTTTATTGTCCCAGCGCCAGGTGCCCTCGGCCCCCTTAAGTTCATAGCTGGTATTGCGCTTCAGAACTGCTGTACTTTCCGTCGCTTTGGCGTACAGTAAAGCATCTGCGAAGGCGGCCGGAACAGGGATTTTACTTTCCGCCTGTTTGATAAATGGGAAGCTTTTTTTCAGCAGAACGGGATCTACTTCTGTATCCGGATTAAAGTCTTTTGTATGGATATAATTTAAGAGGCTGTACCTGAATTGTCTGGCGACAGGGTTTTTAGCAGATTGTACATCATAACCACAAATCAGCAGCTTTCCTTTCCCAACCTTACACTCAATCAGGGCACCTAACTTTTCATTGAGATGAAAATCACTGATCGGCTGAGCCATAGGCTGGATGTTTTGCGGCCATCCTGCCAGTCTGAATGCCCTGCCTCCTTTGCTAATCGATTCCCATTGCCAATCTGTCCAGGAATCTGTAGGAAAATCACGGTATACAGGATGTTTATCATTGATATAGGCTCCCAGCGTCGTATTTTCCTGACCTGGGAAAAATACATTAGACCAAAACAAAGGACTGAAAAATACGGGTCTGAAGTTTTCTGTGTTTCCCAGTTTTGCGGCATAAAGCAACACTGTTTTTCCATTTTGTAAAGCGTCCAGTGTCTTTTCATCAAGCACATCAGTTTCTATGACCTGTGCAGAGGATGGTACATCGGTATGATCCGGATAGATCCACAGGTCCCATTCATTGCGGTATTCCGTTCCTGGTAAGCTGAGCAGCAACCGGGCTTTTGTTGCTTTCTTCACTTTCCCTAAAGCCACATTTAGGGTACCGATCTGTTTTACTTCTCCTCTTTTAACGATCCCTGCTTCCAGCACTCCGGTTCCTAAAAGGTCCTCATTATCTGTCCGGATTTCCCACTTTACCTTGTTCATCAGATCGGCACTTCCATAATTGGCCAGCTCCAGTGTTGCATGAAATGCTTCCCTGTTTTCCCAGGCGAACTTTTCGAATCTTGCCAAAGGAACCACTGCATTATTATATTGTTTAAAATACTCCGGAGAGGTGCTGCCTTTATCCTCATAAAACACATCCAGCCAGCCAACCAGTGCTTCTCCCTGGCCCTGATAATCCTGCATGCTCAGCATTTGAAAACCTGCACAGGAAGGAGTACGGTAAAAGTTCTCAATTAAACTCTTGTATAATACCCTTTGCAATGCCCCACTAGATTTATGAAACACTTCATCCTGCTTTTCCAGGCCATTGGCAATGGCCGAAGCCCGGCAGACTTCCAGGTTTCGCGCCTTCAGGACTCCTGTGTATTTATTGATTTCGGACCATAAAGGGTATACCGGAAACTGCCCTACTTCATGAGCAAGAATTGGAATATTGCTTCTGGAATAATTCTTCTCCAGGTCGTAATCCGTACGTGCTCCCTGCAAACCATAAGTACCGCCAACATTCGGAATGTTATGGGTAGCAGAAAAATCATCCACCGGCATAATTTTTCTTGCTGTAGATACTGCGTACAACCTCCTGTTGTCTGTTGTTTTTAGCTTTTTTATCCATTCCTGCATCACCTCAAAATCAGAATTCCCCAGCTCATTTCCGATACACAGCATAGCAAAGGAAGGGTGATTCCCGTAAGCATCCAGCATACGCTGCATTTCCTCCTGCACAAACTGATCGGCAGAGGGATTTTTCCCGAGACCTTTAGGCAATCCCTGGGTCAGCATATCCGGACGGTCTTTAGGTGGCTCGGTCATCCACCAGTCGATCCAGATGGTTTCTGCCTGGATATAAATTCCCAGCTTATCTGCCGCTTCAAATGCAGCTTCCGGAGGGCACCAGGAGTGAAAACGAACATGGTTAAGGCCATAAGATTTATAGATCTTAAAGATCCTTTCCCATTCTTTTACATCACAGGAAGGATATCCTGTAAGTGGAAAATGAACACAGTCGAGATTTCCCCGCATAAATACCGGGGCATTATTAATCAGGACCTTTGAAGCAGAATGACCGATGCTCCGAAAGCCAAAATCGATCTTCGTTTTATTCTTATTTTGCAATTCAGCTATGATGCGATAACGGTTGGGGGAAAACTCATCCCATAGCTTTAACGGGAAATTTAACTGCAAATGATGTGTTTGATTTTCTGCGGCAGACAATGCCAGCGATTTACTGAATACCTTTTTGTTCGTTTGCAAATCCAGAATAGTATAGGTGATTCTGGTTGCTATAGGGTTTTCCAGTTTCATCTTCAGCTCCAGTGTCTTTTTCCCTGCATCAGGAAAAACCTGCAAATTGCTCAGTCGACTGCGCTCTTTTGCCCTCAGTTCCATCTTTCCCACAACGCCATTCCAGATGCTTTGGGTATATTCTGTATATACATGGCCCTTATCTCCGATATTGTAAATCATTCCATTATCAATGCGCAAGGTCAGCAGGTGTTTTCCCGGTTTTAATTTACCCAGTGAATGCAGATGTGGTACGGCCAGTGCATCCCTCGTGGTTAAAGCTTTGCCGTTTACCCATACTTTCGATTCCCACATGACCCTTTCCAAAAACAGCTCCACCTCCTTTCCCTTCCAGGCAAGGGGGATATTGATTTCTCTGCTGTACCATGCTTTTCCGAGATATTTATAAGCCCTTGAGAGAATACCGTAATCGGCCCCTTCTGTTTTGGTTCCTTTTTTACCTTCATCCGTAGAACCGGGTAATGAGATCTGCTCTTTAAAATTCTGCTGATACCACTGTTCTTTTTCTCCCTTACCGGCAGGATCAAGTTGAAAATTCCAGGAACCTGCCAGCGACAATTGTTCCTGTGAAAAAGCTTGTTGTAAGGTTAAAACAAAAAGAAGAAGGACAGTAAAGCATCTCATAAATTGAACTTTAAAATGGCAAAAAAACAGATCATCTGATCAGGTACAAACTTAAATGAACTGAGCCTATTCCGAATGGATATTATATCGTTAATGATGGATTATTTTATGGGATGCCATAGTTTTTCCCCCTATAAAGTTTGATTTGTCACCCCTACCGGGGTTTCCATCCTTTTACCTTTATTAGAATTGATAACCAAATTAAACCCTGTTATGAAAAGTAAAATCATCCTATTGGTATTAGGCAGCAGCATACTTGCCCATACTTCCTGTAAAAAATCAACGCTTACACAAGATTCTCAATTGAAATCCAACACCCTTCTTGTTAATCAGCTTAGTCCAGGCTACAGCCCCAACCTGATCATGACTGAGCAGGGATTTCAGGATATTTTAAACGATATCTCCAATACTCCGGCTGCACTGCAACTGATCAGCAATACGGTAACTAATCCTGCAAAGGCAGCATTAAGCGTTGCCCCGAGTCCGGTAAGTAGTTTAACCGACAGCCAGACCTCTGCCAAAGTCAAAGCAGATGGAGACCGGATTTATAAAACTGCGCTTCAATCATTTCTGTTTCAAAACTCGGATAGTTCCGGTATCTATAGAGATAAAGCCAGAGACATTCTCCTGGCCTGGGTCAATGCAAACAACATCGCAACCACCCATACCCCTAATGAAAGTATCTACCAGGGCTTCTATGAAGGCTATTCTCTGATCAGGGCATTTATTGATACGGACAGTAAAACTGCGATAGACAATTGGTTCAAAAAGAAATATATTGTCTTCAAAAATACAGCTTCCCGTGCAAACAACTGGGAAACGATCAGAGGCTGGCTGATGCTGAATATTGGCTATATATTGAATGATCCGGCGTACATAACGGAGAGCAAGAATATAATCTATACTCATTTTGACAAAGATACCCGCGTAGACGGAGCAAGTGTAGATTTTCTGGGAAGGGATGCATTTGCCTATCATGCCTATAATCTGGCATTTATTGGCCGGATCCTAAGAATTATCGCCATCCACAATGGCCGCATAGAGAGTTCAGGCCTGATCTACAAAAGGGTAACAAAATGGAATTCCGAGGTTACTGGCGGCACTATTGCCGAGCAAATCAAATTCTGGACACCTTATATTGTGGATCCTGCCAACAATGTCCATCTTGAATTTGTAAACACAGAATGGGCACCAGACAAAACCAGATCAGACTATAACAAGCCTTACAATGCTGCAGGAACCTATTATGCTTTGGATCAAATGGTATATGCCATGAAAAATCAAATCAATGCCATCTATAGTATAGCGGCTCCAAACAGAACAAAGTACAATAGTGGCCTGGATTATTACCTGAATTCATTCGGTTTTACTCCGGAGGAACTTTCCGGCACACAGGTTTACTTATATGCGGATGAGAATTACCTAAAATTAGGAAAAGCTTTGAGCCCCGGAAATTACACGATGACACAACTGCAGGCTTTAGGCATTACCAATGATGCCATCTCTAGTGTAGGTGTACCCGATGGGATGAAAATCACACTTTACGAGCACAACAACTTCACAGGAGCAAGCATTAGCCTGACTAAGCATACCCCAATCCTGAGCGCAGTAAGCTTTAATGATAAGGCTTCTTCAATTAAGGTAGAAAAGCTATAATTACTTCGTAACTTTGGAAGAAAAATATTTACATGGCAGTATTACATAGAAAAGAAGAGAAAATTGAAATGGTGCTGAGTAAGCTTCCAAAAGATTATACAGACAAGCAATTTGTGGACACCTTTATTCAGCTTTATTCTTTGGATTGGGGGAAGATAAAAGCTAATTACATTAAGCAATCTCAGGATAAAGAGCCAGGTGCAATCATTACCATGCCGAAACCTGAACTTTATTTAAAAAGCATTTTAGAGACCTACCTTGAAAATTTGAAAAGTACTAAAGGCGGTAAATAATAAAAATTCCGGTACAATATCAGTTGTTGTACCGGAATAAATTGCTTAAATATCAGACTCCTCTCCTCCATATCAGCGTTTGAACCTTCAAATGATACTGATATTTTGGCCTGACTATGGCCACATGTAACCTAATGGAAGAACAAAATCAGTCTTTTTAGCGCCTAATCAGTCGAATAAGGCGGTTTTACAATATTTTTAAAAATAAATCAATCTTAGTTTGGAAAATCAAACAGGATTTGTACTTTTGCGCCGGAGAGTTGGCAGAGTGGTCGATTGCGGCAGTCTTGAAAACTGTTGACTTGTCAAAGGGTCCGCGGGTTCGAATCCCCCACTCTCCGCCAGATGGTCATCAAAACCATGCAAAAAGCCTGGAATCGTAAGATTTCAGGCTTTTTGTTTTTATCGGGTATCAAAACTCTCATAAGATTGGTGAGTAAATTCTAGACAAGAGTCACCAAGAATTTAACACAATCCTTATAATAATCGTATTGAAAGAATGATCATCTTGACTCTTAATCATTAAAGGTATACTAGTGTTTTTACAATAGGCTCCTTATTAAGGAAAGCATCCATTTGGAAAAAAGCGGACGTTAGTTCATTGGCTTTCAATTCCAATTTCTGAATCGATGATCCCGAAAGATAACAAGCCATTTCCAAAAAAGCATTTCTAGCCCTCAATTCAGAAACCTCTTCGACAAACTCTTCCTGATCATAGGATAAAATTTCATCCGCAAGTAACGATGTTAACAATCCATCTGTAGCGTTAGCGCCATCTACAAATAAATCAGCCCAAGGTAAAGTGTCATTTACTGCTTCGGTTAAGCTCCCGCCGTTTAAAAGGCGGAAAGAATATTCAAATATATTAGCCTGTTCGTTGTCCAAACCGTAAAACACCCCTGGGTAAATTCCCCAATCTTCATCACAAACCAACAATGTGATATGGTATTCATTAGAATAAGGGATGCTATCAATCTCTATGTACAGGGACAATTGTTTCTTTTTTAAAAGCTGATTAGTTTGTTCTCTTGATGTAAGTAATTGCCAAAGCTTGTATTGAAATTTATTTTTAAACAAGACAATACTTTCGAGCATCATACGACTGCTATTTATCAATATGTTTTTCTTAGCAATTTTAATCTTAAAGGATTTCTCCGTTAAAATAGCTGTTGCATGATTGATTTCTTGCCAATAGGCAATATTATTAATTTTGTCATAGATGACAACGATCACTGGCATGGAATGATTCAACCAGTATTCTAAATGCTTTTTTGAGCCACGAAAAACAAAATGATCATCTTTTGATTCTTTAAAATAGCTCTCTCCGGACTTGATTTGGACACCAAATAATTTTCCAGTTGGAATTGAGTCTATCCTATCTTTCGTTATTTCGACAAAGGCGTCAATGCCAAAATCATTTATTGGTTGCTCTCTAAAAATCCATTTCAGATTTTCAGAGAAAATTTTAGCAACTGAATATACTCCGAGTCTTTCTTCGTTATTATATCTCATTATAAGGTCGTCTCATGATTAAAATTAAATCTGTAATTTAGTAACACAGCATTAGAGGCTAAAATGAAAATAACATTAGTTAGTGATTCAGTGAGTCACAAATAACAAACCTCTTTGAATCCATATTAAAGCGTAATTCCAACCCATGGTACCCCCTCCAAATACTCGATAAAATCATACAGATGCCTGTAACCACAAGATCTGAAGTTTTTCAGTTTTTTAATCATTCCTATAGTAATAATTAAAAATGATTCCTCTATTAATTATTCTTTAAGCCCAGGTCCGTGTTTTATTCACACTTTTTATATAGGTTCGTATATATCCAATCCAGATTATGACAACTAAAGATCAAATTACGATTTATCAAACTAAAGACGGAAATACTTCTATTCAAGTTAAACTGGAAAATGATAGTATTTGGCTAAACCAACATCAACTCGCTGAACTTTTCAAAACAGACAGAACTTCATTAGCTAAACACATCCGAAATATATATAAAGCTGGAGAATTAGACGAGATATCAACCTGTGCAAAATTTGCACAAGTTCAAACAGAAGGTTCAAGAACTATAAGAAGAGAGATAATTCACTACAATCTGGATCTTATCATTTCTGTTGGCTATAGAATAAATTCAAAACTAGGCACCCAATTCCGCATTTGGGCTAATAAAATTCTGAAGGAATATCTTATAAAAGGCTATTCTTTAAATGAGATAAGATTAAGAGAACAGAATGACCAGTTAAAATCCTTGAAGAACACCGTAGGATTATTAAGTAATATACTAGAAAACAGGCCGCTAAATTCTGACGAAGCCTCCGGATTATTGAGAGTCGTAACGGATTACGCATACGCACTTGATATTCTTGACAAATATGACCATCAGCAGTTAGCTATTGAAGGAACAACAGCTCTAGAGCTATTTGTCATAAACTACAACGAAGCAAAACAAGCTATATATGATCTCAAAGATAAGTTCGGGGGCAGTTCATTATTTGGAAATGAAAAAGATGAATCTTTTAAAAGCTCAATTTCCACAATATATCAAACATTTGCTGGTATAGACTTGTACCCGAGTGTTGAAGAAAAAGCTGCTAATCTTTTGTACTTTGTAGTTAAAAACCACTCCTTTTCAGATGGAAATAAACGAATAGCTGCCTATCTTTTTGTGTGGTTCTTAGACAAAAACAATATTCTTTATAGAACGGATGGTTCTAAACGAATCGCTGACAATGCATTAGTGGCATTAACACTAATGATCGCAGAAAGTAAGTCGGATGAAAAAGAGATGATGGTAAAGGTGGTTGTTAACTTAATTAACATTAAAAATTAAGTTATAAAAGCATCTAAGGGCCTGCGCTTTTCGTCAGTACCGAGGCAGTAATCGACCCAAGTCTTAGCATGAATAAGAATTTAATATCTAAATTAGTGACATAGCATTTGCAGCTATGAAAAGAAAACAAAATCGGTGAGTGATTCGGTGACGCCAATCACAAACCTATCCGACACCATATTAAAGCGAGATTTTTACCTGGGGTACAATTCCCCCACTCTCCGCCAGATGGTCATAAAACCATACAAAAAGCCTGGAATCGTAAGATTTCAGGCTTTCTGTTTTAATTGAAAGTCAAAACACACCGACATTCCTTATAAATCGCTGAATCATTCAGCGAGTAGTTGAAAGTAAATTAAAACGCCAGGCTCAAAAAATATTAATCCAAAAAAATGGTGTTCTTAGCAATTGCAATTATCACGATTGCGTGAAGTATAAGCAGATATTTCTTCCAAACGCTTTATTGACCCCGGAAAATGAAACAACCTATGTCAGGCCGCTTGAATTCAGAGCAGGATATCTTATGCGAAAAAATGAACAAGATGAATAAATAGTGGTTTCATTGCATAATTATGGTCAATTTCAATGTATACACCAAAACAAGCCTTTTTTTTATTGACAGTTACGTATCTATAGTTTGAGAGTAAAACCACCTCACTATACAATAAATCTATTTTATATTATCTTTAAACTCTCAGTTTTTAAACGAAATTTTAAATTATATGCAAAAAACATCAATTAATTGCTCTCCTTTATTGTTATGTGCCTCATTTATGCTTGCTATGCTCGTTGGATGTAAAAAAGACAATATTGTACCAGAACCAAAACCAACTGTACTTTCTATGAACGAGTTATACAAAAGCGCCATACTGGATGCAATGGTAGCTGATAGTGCAGAAATAATTGACACCTTATGGGCCTTAACACCTGAAAACACTGCTCTGAAATGGAAAACAATTAAGGGTAAGCCACATGTTTTGCTGGCTAGTTTTATGCGTTATCCTTCCAGCTATCCTGTTGGTGATTCAATTACTACTTCATGGGGCGAATCGTGGTTATTCATTCCACAACAAATGAAAGCACGCATCGGTTCTTCCTTCTCTGCGACAAGTGATACAACAATGCGTATCTGCCAGCTATTGGGCCTACCCCCTGCTAATGAACGAAGTAATACGCATATCGCCGAGGTTTGGGTAAACCCAGAACGTTTGTATCGACCAGCAGGTAGCCGGGTGATCACAACTAAAACAACTGGTGCAGCGCTAAACAATAGCAATCCTGAAGATTTCACCTCATGGTTTAATAACTATATTGTTTTTGCCTATTATCGAACATTATCAACTACATCTGATTACCATTACCCTTGGACGCGTCTAGGTTATACATATGATTGGGCCCCTGATAAAAATGAGGTGGGACTGAGCGAATACGTTTTACAGTCCAATTCAGGCGCTTGGGTGGAAAGTGTATCAAAAGTGAGCAACTATTTTTAAAGTATTCGCCATCAACTAAAATCAATATTTCAGGCTGTCTGATACGCGGTTAAGCTATTCTATAGCTAAATAAGAGGGACTAGCTTTGCAGAATTCCTTAGAATTCTTACCTTCGCAGTGGATAGCTGGCAGAGTGGTCGAATGCGGCAGTCTTGAAAACTGTTGACTGTAATAGGTCCGGGGGTTCGAATCCCTCGCTCTCCGCTAGAAGGTATCAAAGACCAAGAAAATCCTGCTAATCGTATGAATAGCAGGATTTTTACTTATTTCGAAATCATAGTTTTAAGGGAGCCGTAAAAAAGGGTAAGCGGGAATTCCATTACTTCAAAAAAGCCGTATGCCTTTTAGCAGTCCTATTGTTTACTACTCCGTTGGCCTGCCTGCTGGGGAGTTAAAACATGTACATCTTTATCAGCTATATTTAATAACATAAACAAAAATCACCTTACCTTCAAACTGATCACTATTTTATAAAAATCAGATCACATTTCGACTCCGTAAATTTTATTAATTATTAAAAATACAACCGACAACTGCAGGGAATCCAGGGCAACAAAAACAGAGAAATATAACGTTATAAAAGAGGTATTCCGGAATATTAACTTCAATGTAATTTATCACAATATTGTTTTTACGGAATATTGGGATCAATGGTTGTGAAAGGACTGAAAATGGCGGTTACCGTTGTAGTATGGATAGCTGGCCAGTTACTGTTAAGCCTCTCAAAGCGGGAGGATTTATATTCTTATCTAATAAAGTTCATTTCGACGATTATCATTATTCCATAGTATTGATTAAAGTAGATAAAAATGGCCAGATAAATTAAGTAATTATCTTTTTTTGTTTCTTTGCGTCATGTTTAAACAAATGTTTGCCGCCCTGCTAATCATCTTTTCTGTTAGTCTTCAGGCGCAGGAGCGCCCCGCGGCCTATGCCGTAGATAAAGAACTTAACCTCTGGAATAAAAACATCAATGATACTGCCTGCGTCTTCGCAGATATCGCTTATATACGAGATTATCCTGGTTTAAACGGAGCGTTATTGGATTCCTTGAACGCCGGGACGAAAGTTATAATCAAAAGCGAAGCTTATAACAATACCTTAATCAAAGATTTTCACGCACCATGGCATAAGGTCGAATATACTATTGGGAAGCAAAAGCGGTCTGGATTTATCTGGCTGGGGTTGCTCGCTCTTGGAACAAATACGGACAAGGAAGGCAAGCTATGGATGTATGGTTTCAACAAATACCTGAACCGGTCAAATGATGAGGCACACCTCTCCCTATGTGAAATTAAGGTTTTAGATGCTTCTAGCCACCTTATTGGCCGAACGTCTATTTTAATCACAAAGGGAGACCGACCTTCAACCAGTGGAAAAATCATGGACAACATGGGCTTAGCAGGCTTACAATCCATTTACCGGATCGGCTTTTTTAGTGAATCCTGTGGCGTACCAACGGACCACTATTATCTTGGATGGACCGGATCGGAATTTCTACCCCTGCCGGGAAAGACCAATGTTAGTGATGCTGGCGTTTCTTATTATGAAGAAAAGTTGCTGTTCCCTTCCGAGCACGGCCTTGACCCTTCCTTAATTATTAAAGACATCATCGAAGGAGAAGTAATAGACCCCGACCAGAAGGAACTAACTTATAAAGAAAGTAAAAAACGTGTGAAATACATCTGGAATGGTAAAATCGCCAGCGAAATCATAGAGATGAAATAGCTGTTTTTAACCTGTAAAATGGCTTTTCTATCAAATTCCATGATAATATAGCGACAAGCAATGTACATATCGCATAAATAATGAAACAGCTTCCCGGCGAAACAATAATCTTGAAAAAGATCTCAATTCCTTTTTCGTTGTTCTTGAAAAAGGAAGGAAAATGATGCTCCAGGCTGTCATAAAATTTATCAAATAACTTCCAGAATACGATAGGAACAAGAAGGTGATACAGGTAAATTCCATAGCTGATCTTCCCGATAAAGAGTACGATCCTGTGTTCAAGAAATCTCCCGAAGGAAGCTTTGTAGCCCAGGATTGCCCCTTCAATTAATTTCATAGAGATAATTGAAAACACCAGCGCCCCTACCACAAACGAAAAATAAAAGGATTGCAGAAGAACGATCATCAATGCCAAAGGGATCGCTACATAAAGCGCGATATTAAAACCCTTGCTGATTGCCCCCCTTTTTTCAACTGGTAGGGTATATTTATAAGCAAGCAGTCCTCCGATAGCAAAAGGATCTAAACAATAATGGGTAAGTATTACCTGAGGGATTGTTTCAAAAGGCTGATAAGTAAACAACCTGAGCACAACACTGCAGATCAGCATAAGTAAAAATGTTCTGAGCAAATACCTGTGCGGAACAAATAGAATGACAAATGGCCAAATGAAATAAAACTGTTCTTCCACAGCGAGTGTCCATATATGTGACGTTACAGGTGACCAGATCTGATCATGAAACATTTGGTAATTGATCAGATAGGAAAAGTACATATCCGCATTCTTTCTAACCTCAATACCGATAACCGGCATAAGGGCAACAACCAAAAGAAAAAAGTAATAAGCAGGAAATATACGGATCACACGCCGTAAAAGAAATACACTCATGACTTTGTATTTCGAAATCCCCTTACTTACACTCTTCTCTTTGGCAAAGAATAATATTTTAGTAATCAGATAGCTGCTCAGTACAAAGAAAAAATTGATAAACCCACCAAAGAAATAGCTGATCTTTAATTCTGAAATATAGGGCATCCAATGATAAGTGACTACAGCTAAAACTGCAAAAAAACGAAGCCCGTCCAGCTGAGGATTGTATTTAATGACCTGAGTTGAAACCTGCTGATATTCACTAACCATAATGGCTAAATTAATAAAATATTCGCAAGGTTTCCTAAAAATAGTCCACATCCCTTTCTGATTTCTAATTCAGAATCAGCATTAACTCAGTTTTAAATTACTCTTTGTAAGCAGATATACTTTCATCGCTGTATTTCGTTTCTTTCTCTTCCGGCAACTCCAGCCTGATCTCTATCTGGTTTTCTTTTCTATGGCTAACAGGTATAGGTATTCCCCCTCCCAGGCTAATTCCCAGCATGGCCAGACTAAGGTTTTGCTACAGGTTTTTTATCATAAAAATTCACCTGCTTTCCCTTTAGTCCCTTACCAGCCAGGACTAACTCAGTTTGGAATTTTTGCTGTTGCACAGAGAAGAAAGCCTGATTTCCAGATAATGCAAAAAAACTGATCAATAAAAAGACGATCATCAAAAAACCTGAATGCACATTTTTCATCCGGACAAACCTTTGACATTCCATACTGAATCAAAGTTAATACTTTTATATTCAACCACCTGCATTCATCTTTCCTGTTCCATCCTGTCATGATCAGGCTCATGTAGCCCGATTGTGCCAGAATATTGCAATGGCACGGCCTGATTTTTGATAACCTATAAAAAATTAAGTATTTATAGACATGCCAGATACTACCGCTTTATTACAAGCATTTAGAGAAAATAATTTCGAACAAGCCAAACTCCTTTTAGAAAACGATAAGAACCTGGCTTCCGGGCTGGAGGAATTTCATCGCGATCAGATCTTTACGAAGGTGATTAATGAGAAGGTTTTTGATCTCATCCCGGTATTGATTGATCAAAAGATAATCGAAACAGATATCTATGAATATGATTCTTTTAAAAAATCTATATTCAAAAACATTGTCATGTATCTTAAAGACGATGAAATATCTGTCAGATTTCTGGATGATCTTCTTGCAAAACTGGACAATATAAAAGATGAAGTAGCAGATCAGACTTTATTGAGTTATGCAATGGAGGAGGGCGCTGATTTATGGATCATCAAAAAATTGATAGCTGCAGGCCTGGATGTACATTATAAAAACAATTCCGACCTGAGCCTGCTGCACGAGGCAGTCAGGAACAACCGCATTAAAGGAGAAAAATCCCTTGCCTATGTTGACCTCCTTATTGAAGAAGGCCTTGACGTAAATGCGTTGAATGTGGTCAACGAAACTCCTTTATTCTATGCCATCGATTATAATAAACCTGATTTAATTGACCTGCTGCTTCAAAACGGTGCAGATCCAAACCACAGAGACAATTCCGGGGAATCTGCTTTTTTTCAGGCAGTTGTACACAAAGGAGACTTCAAGCTCTATCAGAAACTGCAAGAATACGCCAGTCCTGAATTTGATGAGCCGAATAAAGACGGGGTCACACTGTTATTTGATTTTATCAGACGGATACATCGCATTGATCAGGACACCATTGCATTTTTGAAGAAACTAATCGGAGATGGTGCAGATGTACAACAACCGGCAATCTGGTATGGCAATGGAAAAACACCATTGGAGGAAGCCGTAGAAAAGAAGTTTGAAGTACTCCTTGCCATTATTGACCTGGATATCATCGACATCAATGCCACAGACGAAGATGGAAATACACTGCTGCACAAAGTATGTGCATTCAATGTCAACTATGATAAGGAAGTTGCAAAAGATACCTATAGAAAAGCAAAACTACTGATCGAAAAAGGTGCAGACGTTAACCTCATAAACAGTAAAGAGCAAACAGCATTGATGCTTGCTTCTGATGATAACTTAAAATCAAAAACAGTAGAGTTGTTACTTACCCATCAAAACGCCTAAATAGAAAAGAATGTCCATGTCATTTATAATTGCCTGCGAAGCCGGCAAGAGAAAAATTGCAGAAATACTGCTTAAAAACAACGAAGTAGAGGTCAGCTATACCGACGAGAAAGGACGAACGGCTTTACATTACGCTGCTCATCAGGGCTATCTCGACATTGTAAAATCATTGATCGAAGCCGGAGCTGAGTTAGACTATGAAGACCACAACGGGGAGACTCCTCTTTTCTTTGCCTGCCTGCAGAAGCAAAAGCAAACGGCTTTATATCTATTGGAAAACGGGGCAAAGGCCGATATCAACGACCATCAGGGAAATAGTCTCCTGCATCTGACAGCAAAGACCGCTCAGATTGAAGTATTAAACGAACTCTTGCAGAAAGGCCTTGAAGTTGATTTACAAAACAACCAGGCAGAGACCCCATTATTGGTGGCTGCCTGCTTCAGAAATAAAGAAATTGTACAGAAGCTGATTGATGCTGGTGCCGACACCAATACCACAGATAAGGTTGGTAACAGTCCGCTTCTCTTTGCGGTTGGCGCGAAAACAAATGCAATTATTGAATTGCTGTTAGACAATTCTGCAGACATCAATCATGCTAATCATGCTGGGGAAACTGCGCTTTTACTGGCCTGTTATCAAAATAACAATATGCTGATCAAGATCCTGGTTCAACGTGGAGCAGACCTGAAAGTATCTTCTAAAAACGGATTGTCACCGATATGGTATGCCTGCAGCCATAATCAAAAAGAAATTGTCAGTTTGTTTTTGGAAAATGGGATAGATGTGAATTACAGCAAACCGTTATCCGGTGATGATGAGTCTATGAATTCGTATCTCGACTGGATCGAAAACGCTACCAATATCTCCTTAGACAGCAGTTTCAGTTTAGATAGCAGCTACAATTATGGTGGAGAAACTTTACTTCATGTAGCAGTAAAGAAAGGTCATCTTAGCCTGGCTAAGCTGTTGATAGAAAATGGAGCGTCAATTAACATTGCTGATGAAAGTGGAAATACCCCGCTACATTACGCTGCTGCCGATGGTAAAAAAGACATCGTCAAATACTTACTGGAAAACCAGGCAGATCCATCTGTAGTGAACGTAAAAGAACAGAAAGCAATCGATTATTCCAATATTAAAGGATTTAATGAAATTACAGAACTACTGCTGAAATTTAGCCCTAAGGACACCGTATCGGCTAATGTTCCTGCAGAAAAGCCTGTTGCATCAAATGAAAAAGCTCCGGAGAACCAAATGGCCTTAAAAAAACAGGCACTCCTGGACCTTAAAGAATTAATGGATGCCGGAATTTTAAGTCAGGAAGAGTTCGATCTGGAAAAACAAAAAGTCCTGAAGGGGTAAAAAACTCGATAAATAAAAAAAGAGGTGCCGGAGAAAAAACCAGCACCTCTTTTTATTTCAGAACATTTCAGTTCTTTAAACCCCTTCCATTCCGTATTGTTTCAGTACATCAGCAGGTACTCCTTCCCATTTATTTGGAACATTCCCTACATAACCAATGTCTTTCACACCAATCTCGCTGGTAAAAAAGCCGGATGCGGTCAGGTTTCTCATCAGGTTAAAGAAAGCTACCCCCTGCTCCATGCCCGGCTTTGCTTTCTTCGGATAGGCAATCTGATCGATCATTTCTATTTTCTGTTCGTAAGAAGCATCTTTAAAAGATTTCTCAAAGCGGTTCAGGCATTGCAGATCCAGCCATCTTAATCCTCCCCTCATAGGAGTTTGATGCTCAGGCATATCTTTCACGATAAACTCAATAAAATCAGGCACTTTTGCATCAGATGCACTTCCTGACTTCCCATCTTTAGGAATGATGATATCTGCAAGCAGTGTAATCGTTGCCATTTCATGAGCAGTGAAGAATTTTTCGGCTTTCAGTTTTTTATCTCTTTCTACTTCCCACTCTTCTCTTCCGGCTTCTGATGCTGCTCCTTCCGGATTTTCCAATGCTTTCTTATCTTCACCTGGTTTACAGGCATCCAATAATACTGCAGTACTAACAGCGGTTAGTCCTAAGACTTTCAGTGAATCACGTCTGTTCATAATTTCTTTGTTTTAAACAGATTAAATATTTTGTTTTTTCTTTTGCTCCAGGATGTACTCCGCAGTTCTCATAGAAAGGGCAAGAATTGTCCAGGTTGCATTTTTATCTCCTTGTTGTACAAAAGGTGCAGCATCTACTACAAACAGGTTTTTACACTCATGTGCCTGACACCATTTATTCAGCGCTGATTTTCTCGGGTCATCTCCCATCCTGATGGTACCTACCTCATGGATGATTTTCCCTGGTGCCTCCAGACCATAATTGGTCTCAGGTCCCGGAATATCAGAGGTAATAATGGCGCCCATTGCATGCATCATCGATTGAAATGTTTCCTGCATGTGTTTTGCCTGTTTGATTTCTTCGTCAGCCCATTTATAGTTGAATCTCAATACCGGAATACCGTATTTATCAACCACTTTAGGATCAATTTCGCAATAATTGCTTTCTCTTGCAATAGCAGTTCCCCTACCGGCCATTCCTACGGATGTTCCATAGAAACGTCTGTAATCGTCCTTTAAAGAAGCACCATAACCTCCGGCTTCCTTCATTTTGCCGTCTCTGCCAGGAACCATACCGTTTAGTTTGGCAGTACCGCCACCAAATCCATAGGCTGGCATTCCCATACCACCCCAATACTCGATATGATATCCTCTTGGGAAATCAAGCTTTTTATTATCCAGCCACCATGGGGAATAGATATGAACACTGCCCACTCCATCTTCATTATAGCGTTTACGGTCCATTAACTGTGGCAGGAATCCACCCAGACTTGCACCTGTAGAATCATGTAAATATTTACCTACAATACCGCTGCCATTGGCCAGTCCGCCGGGATGTGCAGCTGATTTGGAATTCAACAGGATCCGTGCAGATTCACATGCACTCGCACCAAGGATGACTGTTTTAGCATTCACCTGGTACTCTTGTCCGTCTTTTTTATTGATGTAAGATACACCGGTAGCCAATCCATTTTTGTCCGTCAGCACCTCTCTTACCATTGCATTGGTAATTACCGTTAGGTTTCCTGTTTTCACAGCCGGGATAACCAGGCAGGAAGAAGAAGAAAAGTCTCCGTAAACTTTACAGCTACGGCCACATTGCCCGCAATAAAAGCAGGGAGCACGGTCTTTATTTCCAGGTAATGCTTCTGTTAAAACAGAGCCTCTTCCAGGGATAACTTTTACTCCGGTCTTTTGTCCGGCCTTTTTAATAAACAACTCCGTAAGTCTTGGTTTTGGAGGAGGAAGGAAAATACCATCGGGTTCATTTTCGATCCCTTCGACACTTCCATAAACACCAATAAGGCGGTCTACCTTATCATAAAAAGGTTTTAGCTCATCATACGTAATAGGCCAGTCGTCGGTTAGTCCATCCTTACATTTGAAATCCAGAGGACCCATTCTAAGCGAAATTCTACCCCAGTGATTGGTTCTTCCTCCAAGCATTCTTGACCTGAACCAGGCAAACTCGGTTCCGGATTTTTGGGTATAAGGTTCTCCATCTAATTCCCAACCTCCATACGAGGCATCAAAATCTCCAAAGGGTCTTGTGGTTGATGCACCGCGTCGGGGAGATTCCCATGGCCATTTTAGCTGTTGTGCGTCGATACGTGGGTCAAAATAAGCACCAGCTTCCAGCATCAGCACTTTTTGCCCGGCATTGGCCAATACATATCCGGCCATACCTCCGCCCGCTCCTGATCCTACGATAACAACATCGTAGACGGCAGACGATTTCTTGATTTGAAATTCACTCATATAGTTGGTTGAATGGTTGATGATCTAATATTAATAAAAATATGACTAAATATGCAAATAGCTAAATCAAGAATGATTCTTAATAAGCAAAATCACATTTATGTAAGCAAAAAAATACAGTCATCTTTTTTCGAATATCGCTTTTACAGCTCAGGAAGACGACTTTTTAACCTGGTCTGGAATAGGTTTAGATTTAGGAGTTACCTTGGCAGAGACTTTTCTTTTTACCAATGGTTTCTGTGTCGACTTTTCTTTCTGGAGATCTTCTGCAGCATCTATAGAATGAGATTTATGAATATCATCTTCTGCTTCAGAGATATCAGATATCTTTTGATAATACTTATGAAGTACATCAAGCTCCGATTCTGTCAGGTCTTCAATATCAACCATCCGGTTACTGGCATGTCTGCTTGCAGCAATCAGCTCATTTAATTTGAGTTGAATCGCTTTAGAATCCTTATTCTGACTTTTCTGAATCAGAAAGACCATCAGAAAAGTAATAATGGTAGTCCCCGTATTGATCACCAGCTGCCAGGTATCAGAATAATTAAATATAGGCCCTGAAATAATCCAGGCCAGTACAATAAAAAAAGCAACCCCAAAAGCCACAGGACTTCCTGTCCAGGTAGTGATTTTAGTAGATATCTGTTCAAAAAAATTATCGGCATTCTTTTTCATAGGATAAAAGTTTAGCTTATTCACGGTGATTTTCTACCAATAACAGTGCAGCATTTTAAAAGTTTGAAAGCAGTACCTTAACCTGCTACTAATCAGCGCAAAATGATGCAGGGTATTCAACTAACATCCGTAAATATTTAAAACATTTTTCTTTCTGATTTGTAGCTATAATATTGCTAACTACAAACTTAGAACCATGAAAACTAAACATTTAACCGTAATTTTCTCATTGGTTGTATTGGCATTTGCTGCCTGTCGGAATACCGATAAAATTAATGCAGGTGCTACAGATTCCAGTATTGAACAAAGCATGACCGATACCACCGCGATAAACCGGGGTGCTGATCCGGCCGCATTCATAAAAGAAGCTGCAATTGCAGGAATAATGGAAATTGAACTGGGAAAGGTTGCTATGGAAAAAGCAACCAATGCAAAGATTAAAAAGTTCGGCGAAAAAATGGTCAAAGACCACAGCAATATTGCCGCCGACCTAAAAACATTGGCCGATAGCAAAAAAATAACCCTTCCCGCCACCCTCCCATCAGCAGATCAGCAGCATATTGAAGAAATGAAAAAACTAAGCGGCAAGGCATTCGACAAGCATTATATGGAAATGATGGAAAAAGACCACGTAAAAGCACTGGATCTGTTTAAGTCTGCTGCCGTATCGGGAGATGTAAAAATCAGAAATTTTGCCAGCAAAACTTTACGTGTCGTAGAACGTCATTTTAAACTGGCTGGGGAAATTAATGCAGGTACTACTTATTAGCATTGGTCTTATCAGACATGCTGATCATCTGATACTTTTTCATATAACTATATAAGACCATATCGAGCCCGTACACGTCTCTTCTCAACTGCAAAACACCCTTATGGTCTGCCCATGCTGTATAATAACTGAGGTAAACGGGGATTTTTTGGGGTAAAGCAATGTTCTTTGCCCTTGGATAGGAATTTTGCATTGCCAGCCTGATCTGATCATAATTTTTTCCTTTGCCAAACAATGCAAGAGCAAGTTCCAGAGGTTTTTCTACACGGATACAACCATGGCTAATTGCCCGGTTAGCTTTTTTAAAGGCACTTTTTACCGGAGTATCGTGGAGGTATACACTACTGTGGTTGTTGAAAAGAAACTTAATTTTTCCAAGAGAATTCTGATCACCAGGACGTTGTTTAAAGGAATAATGATCCACCTGCTTCCAATCTATCTCCTGACTGGAACTAATACGTTTGCCATCTCTATAGACATCGATCTCATTGTTCTCCAGGTAATCAGGATCCTCAGCCTGATATTTTGAAATTTCAGCCCGGGCAATGCTTGCCGGAATATGCCATATCGGGTTTACCTGTACACTATGAATGATGCTGTTGAGCTGAGGACTTTCCTTTTGCTGTAACTGGTCTTTAACTAACCCCGTATCGGGATCTTTACTCAGCTGCTGCTGATAGCTTTTATTTCTCCCTTCCCCTACACATACTTTCATCTGTAAAACAGATTTTCCTTTTTCTATCACCTGCAGGTTAAAATCAGGAATATTTACCCATACATATTTTGTAGCCAGTGGCTTATTTTTCCATCTTAATCTTTCCAGGTTAACTTTAATAATCAATTCCGCTTCTTCTGCACTAATTTGTTTGGTGCTCATACCGGTTTCCAATGCTTTTTGCATCGCCAGATAAGAGGCGGAAGCGGGCTGAATGCTGTCCAGGTAATTCCCTAGGGAAGGTTTGGAGAATGGTTCCATCATCGCGGCACTGTCCGGACTCGGGCCGGAGATAAAATAGTTTACATAGACACTATCCGGATTCACCATTCCATAACGCATCGTCAGACTATATTTGATCAGAGCTGCTGAAAGGAGCCCTTCCAGTTCTGCTTTCGCCCTTAGATCGGATTTCATTTTTTCCGGCTTCATCTCTACCATTTTATGGAACAGGTCCCGGATTCTGGAAAGGTAAAAAGCTTCCGGATTCAGGCCGTGCCGTGGACTCTGATCCAGATATTTCAACAAAACGTCAAGGTCACCGGAAGCCAGGTACCGGTCGGTCAGAATCGTTTTATAATTTTCACTCTCATAATAACGGATCAGGCAATCTGAAGGATCATCCCATACCTTTTTAGACAAGAGCACTTTTTTTAAGGTCGGATTTGCTACTTTTTCAGGTAGGATTGGCTCCGGCACCTCTACAGGAGAAAGCCTGATCAACTCTTTTACCTTCGGGGTCACAGCATGCTCAGGTACCTTTACAGGAACAACTGGCTTTTTTACCTTGCAGGACGACCACATTAAACATATGGTTAGTCCTAAAGCAATTGCCAGTTTCAAAGGCCGATAACCATCAGCAAACTTCAACATGAGGGAGATAATTATGCTTATCTACTTTAAACACCAGTCCATCTTTATTGTTTCAAATCAGCAAAAAAATAAAACACTAACTCACTGAAATAAAAATACATATAAATCAAAATTATTAAAACAGCGGACCTCTTCTCTTGTTTATAAGTTATCAGCAATGTCAATTTGTTGGATAAAAAGAAGAAATCATGAAAACCATATTAGTGGCAACAGATTTTTCAGAGACCGCCAGCCATGCTGCTTATTATGCGGTCTCTATCGCCTGGCAAATCGGATTTTCCAGGATCATTCTTTATCACTCTTACGACATTCCATATGTAAGCTCGGAACTTCCGCTTCCGGAGCCTGCAGATATTAAACAATTACACCAGCAAAGCCTGGAATTCCTAGAATACCTTAGAAATGACCTGCTTACACTTGGAAATCAACAGACGCTGATAGAAATCCATACCGATGAAAGACCTCTGATGCTGGCCGTGCAGGCTTTTACAGTGGAAGAAGAGATTGAACTCGTGGTGATGGGAATCAGGGGAAAAAACAAAATGGAGAAATTATTACTTGGCAGCAATAGCCTGAATGTGGCAAAAGAATGCGATGTCCCTTTATTATTGGTTCCTTTGGAAGCTCCTATTGAACGCATTAAACGCATTGCACTGGCCACTGATCTGAAAGAAGTAGCAGAAATCAGTCCGGTTGTGACGATCAAAAAACTCATCCATGCGCTTAAGGCCAAATTGTTTATCCTGAATGTGGATTATAATGAGAGTGAACATTACAGCCCTGATATCATTACTCAGCAAACAGCACTTCATAAATTATGGGATGATGAAAATCCAGCATATCATTTTACCAATCATAAAGATTGCGCAGCAGGGATTATGAGTTTCGCGGAAGAAAACGACATTCAGCTGGTGATTGCTATCCCAAGGAAATACGCTTTCTTTCAAAGTCTGTTTCACCGCAGTCTAACCGAAAAACTAGCTTATCACAGTCATATTCCCCTGCTCTTTATCAAAAGATCAGAACTCATTGATTAATCAACTCATCAATTATTTTAGCGTGAGCCGGGGTATTCCGTTCAGGTTTATCCCTGCGGGAAGTATTAACTCCTCAACAGTAGCCTGGTATCTGTTCATATTCCTGGTTAAACAATTAAGCAGTCAAGTGGTTTGTTTTTTTTGATGGACAAAAAGAACTAAATTTATACTGGATTGTTTAAGGTATATAAATTACACACATCATGAAAAAATCGATGTTTATTGGTCTTTTAGGAATGTTTTTTCTATTGACCTTATTATTTAATTCCTGTACCAGCACAAAAATCATTTCCTCCTGGGCAAATCCATCAGGACAATTTGGACAATATCAGAAGGTGCTGGTGATCGGTTTAATGGGATCAAAGGATCGGGAACTTAGGGAAGAGATTGAAAATTCGATGGTCAGGATCCTTTCCAGCCATGGTATAAATGCCGGTTCTGCTTACGCGGAATACGGTCCTAAAGCATTTGACGGATTGAATGAAAAAGAAGCGATAAAAAAAATCAGAGATAAAGGATATGATGGAACCTTTACCGTGGCATTACTGGACCGGAAAAAACAAAGGACCTATTACGGTCCTTCTGTAGGTTACTACCCGCAAACCTATCGGTTTTGGGGGCATTACCGAACCCTCTATGCGCGCATATATGAACCTGGCTATTATACGGTAAGCACTAATTTCATGCTGGAAGCCAATTTTTATAAACTCGGCTCAGATGAACTCTTGTATTCACTGCAAACGAAAACTTCTGCGCCAAATAGTCCACAGAGCCTGGCTACGGAATTTAGCGAAGTGCTGATCAACGATATGCGAAGTAAAGGACTCGTTAAATAAGCTCTTTTATACTATTTTAATCCGGCCTCTTTCGCAGCGGGACCAATAAAACCGCTGGCGATCTTCGTTAAATACTCCTCTATATCCTTTTCATCACTCAGGCATTCCTCCAGTAAAACCGTCACTTTTGAATGCTTCATTTCTGCGGATAAAGAGACCAGACTACTATAAATAGCAATTTTATAGTGTTGAATAACTTTAACGAGGCAGAAAATAGCTACATCTCTCAGTGCGGTCCCCGTCTCAATCTTCCGGATCATACCAGATGCTTTATCTGTCAGGTTTTCCACCAGCAAACAAGTCCCTGCCCCAGCTTGATGATGAAACCTACCCATGATAGCCTCCAGATGTCCCAGGTGTTTTTCGGTAACCGCGCCATGCGAAATCAGCGCATGTTGAAGTTCTTTGCTTACTGCCGCCAGTCCAAGGGCGGCAAAACATTTCATAAACCTTTTTTCTGCATCATAAATCTCTTCCAGCCCATCAATGAAAAAATCATGCAGGCCTATTCTACTCATGGTATCTGTCATAATTCAGAAGTCAGTTAAACCAAAATCAAGAAAAATGTTACTATAAATTTCGTTAAATCGCATTTAATTCGCAAGAATCAAACTGATTTAAAAGCACTTACATCAAAAAATATAAAGTAAAAACCTATTTTTTGTTGATTTGTTTTATAAAAACAATGAAATTTATCATACTTCTGCTCTAAGCTATCTTTTTTTGTTTATGATTTACATTAAAAATTAAAACAAAAATATTCTTCGGCGGTTATACACCCAGCATTTATGAATCACTTATGATGACGACAAAAGATTGGATTTCAACAGATCAGCAATTACCAAAAGACCATGGCTATAAATTGATTACAGTCATGAATCCTGAGTTAGAATATGGTTATCACATTGCCCGTTACAATACTTATCTGCAGGAATGGGAACTTCAGGAAGAAGAAAATTTAAGTCCCTGTCTGAAGGTGACGGGATGGATGGATTTACCGGAGCTGTTTAGCAAGAATCGGATTTCTTCTCTGCAATAGAGCCATTAGCTTTGTAACCAACATCAATAAGATTACCTAAACAATTAAATGATGAACAGCGTTACAAGCAACCTAAAAGCCAGGAACTGGGAAGAAATAGGCCATCACCTGCATGAACATGGCTATGCCAATGTAGAAAATGTGCTCAGCAAAACGGAATGTACAGAATTGATCAGCGCCTATCAGGACGACCATACCTACCGGAAAACGATTACCATGGAGCGTTACCGTTTTGGTCTTGGAGAATATAAATATTTTCAATATCCGCTACCAGATCTGATTACAAGGATCAGACAAACGGTTTATTCGTTCATTGCTCCGATTGCCAATCAATGGATGAAAGTCCTGAATCTTGATCAGCTCTACCCGGAAACCCATGAAGAGTTCAAAAAAACCTGTCACGACAACGGCCAGACAAAACCTACTGTACTGATTCTTAAGTATGGCAAAGGAGGATTCAACACCCTTCACCAGGATTTATATGGAGAAACCTACTTCCCCCTGCAAATTGTCCTGTTTTTAAATGAACCGGATGAGGATTACCGTGGCGGGGAATTTGTACTGACCGAGCAGATTCCAAGAGCACAATCCAAAGCTAACGTTCTCCGCCCCAAAAGAGGTGATATGCTGATCTTTACCACAAACTTCCGCCCCGTAAAAGGGAGTAAAGGCTATTATCGGGTAAATATGAAACATGGGGTCAGCCCACTGCATAGCGGACAGCGTCATACACTGGGGATCATTTTTCATGATGCACTGAGTTAAACATTTCCTATATTCATAGCTGATTTTACCTCCTGTATATGTTTAGTGAAACTCTGCTCCTCGTACTTGTGCTTCTTTTCGCTGTTTTTATGCTGACCATGCTGGCACAAAAACTCAAGATATCTTATCCAATCTTTCTGGTCATCGCCGGTCTCGCCATCAGCTTTATTCCAGGAATACCAAAGATAAAAATTGAACCGGAGCTCATCTTCCTGATCTTCCTGCCACCACTATTATATGAATCAGCCTGGTATACTTCCTGGAATGATTTCTGGAAATGGAAAAGGCCGATCGCTGCACTGGCCTTTGGTCTGGTATTCTTTACCTCGATCATTGTAGCTTATGTTTCTACAACAATGATTCCTGGCTTTACCCTGGCAATGGGCTTTTTATTGGGCGGGATTATTTCACCTCCCGATGCGGTAGCGGCAAATTCTGTATTGAAGAACATCAAAATACCCAAACGGTTAACTGCGGTATTGGAAGGAGAAAGCCTCATCAATGATGCATCCAGTTTAATCGTATTCCGTTTTGCACTGGCGGCAATACTTTCAGGTCAATTTTCCATGCAACAGGCAGTGGGACAATTTTTCCTTGCAGCAGGAATGGGGGTAGTAATTGGCCTGGCCATCGCACATATCGTTTATGCAGTGCACCGCTTTTTACCCACCACACCTAGTATTGATGCAGCATTAACCCTCATGACACCTTATTTCATGTATATAGGAGCAGAACATTTTCATTTTTCCGGGGTGATGGCGGTAGTCAGCGGAGGGTTATTTCTTTCCTTCAGGTCCCATGAAATTTTTGCACACAGCAATTCCAGGATACAGGCAGTGGGTGTCTGGGCAACTCTGGCCTTTGTTTTAAATGGCCTGGTTTTTATCCTCATTGGTCTTGAGCTTCCTGTAATCATGGAGAGTCTGGGTGATTACTCCATCAGTCAGGCCATCAATTACGGGCTGATCATCAGCCTGATCATTATCGTTATCCGGGTATTTTATGTACTCCTCATTGCTTATGTACCTGCATGGCTCGGCAATAGAAAACGGGCTGATCCGGTAAACCCACTCTGGAAAGGCCCTGTAATTGTAGGCTGGGCAGGGATGAGAGGGGTCGTTTCCCTGGCCTCAGCACTTTCTATCCCCTTATTAATGGGAGATGGAACCGCCTTCCCCCACCGCAGCCTGATCCTCTTTATCACCTTTGTCGTTATTCTTGTGACTTTGGTATTTCAGGGGTTGACTTTACCTCTGGTAATCAAATGGACGAAAATCAGGGAAATTGACGATTTCCCGCCAGAAGGAGAACAGGAAGCAGGGATCCGCCTTCACCTGATGCAGGTCTCTTTAAAAAGACTGGAGGAGAAATTTTCAAAAGAGATTCAGGAAAACGAATTAGTCGGCTTTCTGAAAGACCAGATGGAGAGTGATATTTTCATCAATAACCAGCGACTGGAATCTTTGGAATGTGATACCATAAGAAAAGACGAAATGGACTTCTACAACTCCATTTTACTGGACATCTATGCCGTACAACGCAAGGAATTGCACCTCTTACGTAAAGAGAACCGCTATAGCGACGAAGAAATCCGAAAACAGGAAAGCCAGCTTGACCTGGATGAAGCAAAGATCAATTATTAGTTTCATTCCCTCAACATATGTATATGTTTTGCAGTTAAAGTAAGCAGAACTTTGTTTCATAAAACAAAAGAATATGAAACGATTACTGTTTATTTTAACTGCAATTTTCTTTGCAGACGCAGCTTTTGCCGCAAAAGTGGATACGGTGAAGGTCTACAGCGAAAGCATGAAGAAAGACATTACCTGCCTTTTTATCTGTCCGGAACAGGCTAAACAGCAGAAAGAAAAGAAGTACTATCCTACAGTATACCTGCTGCACGGCTATACAGGAGACGCAAGGAGAACTTTGAAACTGGACATCCCTGATCTGAAAGCCCAGGCAGATGCCCTGCAAATGATCATTGTGCTTGCTGATGGCGGATATGGGAGCTGGTATTTCGATAGTCCTGTTGATGAAAACATCAGGTATGAGCGCTTTATTACTAAAGAGCTGGTTCAGTTTACTGATAAGAACTATCCCACGATTGTAGATCGGACCAAAAGAGCCATTTACGGCTGGAGCATGGGCGGACATGGCGCTTTATACCTTGCAATGCGTCATAAGGAGTTGTACGGTGCAGCAGGAAGTATTTGTGGAGCAGTAGATTTCAGAGCAGCCACAAAAGGTTATGACATCGAAAAAAGTCTTGGTGATTATGCGGGTAATGAAAAAAGCTGGGAAGAACATACGGTAAACTACAATGTAGCTACTCTTAAAAACCAGGAATTGAAGTTGATCATTGACTGTGGACTTCAGGATCCTTTGCTGGAAGTAAACAGGACTTTACATAAAAAACTAACTGACCTGAAGATTGACCATGATTATATTGAACGTCCTGGTGTGCACGACAATACCTATTGGTCAAAAGCTTCCGCATTCCAACTCTTATTTATCCATAATTATTTCAGCCAATCATGAACAAACTCAGATCAACATTATTTATAATCCTATTCAGTATTATGGCAATTCAAGCTCAGTCACAGGAAATCAGTAACCCGAAAGGGCTTTACGACCCACGTCCGCACGGATATTCACATATGGCCACTGTCCCGGCCAACAGCACCCTGGTTTTTGTGGCCGGACAGGCGGGAACCGATGAAAAAGGAGAACTTTCTGCTGACTTCAGAACTCAGGTGAGATTTACCCTCAAAAATATCGAAACCGCCCTTAAAAGTAAGGGCTTAACCCTTAAACATATCGCGAAACTGACCACATTAGTGGTAGATTATGGCCCGGAAAAGCATAAAATCCTCATCGAAGAGAGCAAAAAGGCATGGCCTGATGAGAAATATCCGGTAAACACCCTCATTCCGGTATCCCGACTAGCCCTAGACGGGATGCAGATTGAGATAGATGCAACGGCAGTCCTTTTGAAAGATTAACCTCATTTCTCCTCCCGGAAGGCTTCCCGGAGGAGATTTCATTTATTACCCTAAATCGAGTAGATTTATTCCTGGTTAAACATTAAAGGAATGAAAATTAGTTTACTGCACCTGGTCTGTTTATTATTTATGGTTTTTCTTTGTCGGACTGCCTCCGCACAGAATAAAATCGTCGTCTTTCAATCTGATTTTGGATTAAAAGACGGTGCTGTATCGGCAATGAAAGGAGTGGCAATGGGGGTTTCCACAGATTTAAAATTATACGACCTTAGCCATGAAATTCCCGCATACAACATATGGGAGGCTGCCTACAGATTGTTACAAACTGTCCCCTATTATCCAAAAGGAACGGTTTTCGTTTCGGTGGTTGATCCTGGCGTTGGAACGGAGCGCAAATCTGTTGTCCTGAAAACCAAAAGCGGACATTATATCGTCAGCCCTGATAACGGAACCCTGACCCTCCTTGCTGAATCTTTAGGCATTGAATCAGTCAGAGAAATCAATGAGGCGGTTAACAGACGTAAAGGTTCCGGAAAATCCTATACCTTCCATGGAAGAGATGTTTACGCCTACACTGCAGCACGACTTGCCGCAGGAACCATCAGTTTTGAACAGATAGGAAAACAATTACCAAATCAGGTGGTTTCGATTTCTTATCAGAAAGCGCTGATGGAAAATGGCAAAATCAAAGGAAATATCCCTGTTTTGGATGTTCAGTACGGAAATGTATGGACGAATATAGATGGAAAATTACTAAATCAACTGGGTGTTAAGTATGGGGATCAGCTTCTTCTCACGGTTTATCACCTGAATAAAAAGATTTATGAAGGAAGCATGCCTTATCATGCTACATTTGGCGAAGTACAAGAGGGAAAACCTCTGGCTTACTTAAACAGCTTGCTGGAGTTATCATTTGCGATCAATCAGGGTAACTTTGCTGCAGAACATCAGGTACAAAGTGGCAATGAATGGAAAGTAGAAGTAAGTCTGGTTAAGTAATGGTAAAACAACTCATATGAAATGGATCCTCGTCTTAGAAATTGTCTACACCCTCTTTATTATAGCTGTTTGCCTGCGCATTATCTACGACACACGCTCTGTAAGCAAAACACTGGCTTATCTGATGCTGGCTGTATTTCTTCCGGTAATCGGTGTCATCATTTACTTTTCATTTGGAATCAATTACCGGGTGAGGAAGATCTATAACAAAAAAATCATTTCTGATGACATCATATCTCAAAGGATCAATGCAAGGATTGTTCTGAATTCAGAGAAAGCCGTTGATGAGATGAACCCGGAACTTCAAAAGTATAAAAAGCTCGCTCAATTGCTATTGAACAGCAATGTAAGTGGACTATCCGGAAAGAATGAGGTCAAATTATTGCTAAACGGCGAGCAGAAGTTTCCGGAAGTATTGCAGGCATTACGGGATGCCAAACATCATATTCATATGGAATATTACATTTTCGAGGACGAGAAAATCGGAAATGAGATCAAAGACATTCTAATTGAAAAGGCAAAACAAGGAGTACAGGTCCGCTTAATTTATGATGATTTTGGCAGTCGCTCTATCAGGAAAAAATTGGTTCCAGAGCTCAAAAAAGCCGGAGTTCAGGCCTTTCCTTTTTATAAAATCTTATTCATTGCCCTGGCAAATCGCCTTAACTACCGAAACCACAGAAAGATCATTATTGTGGATGGAAATATTGGATTTACAGGCGGGATCAATATCAGCGACCGTTATGTCAATGATGTCAGTGACTCTAAATCTTTATTTTGGAGAGATACTCATGTGAAGATTATAGGCCCTGGAGTACATTATCTGCAACATTTGTTCATCTCCGACTGGAATTTCTGTTCCGAAGAATCTTTAGAAATTCAGGAAGCCTTTTTCAATACACATGGAAAACTTAAAGGAGATGTAGAAGTACAGATTGCAGCGAGTGGCCCCGATTCAGACCATCCGACGATCTTACTGAACCTCATTCAGGCAATAGGAATGGCTGATCAGGAGATCCTGATTACCACTCCATATTTTATTCCGGGGATTAGTCTGTTAGATGCGCTCTTTGTAGCTGCCCTAAGCGGGGTAAAAGTAAAACTACTGGTTCCCTTCGAGTCGGATTCCATTTGGGTTGCCGCTGCTGCCCGTTCCTATTATCAGGAATTACTGGATGTAGGAGTGGAAATCTATCAGTATCAGAAAGGTTTTATCCATGCGAAAACCATGGTGATCGATGAACAATTATCCTTTATAGGGACTGCAAACATGGACGAACGCAGCTTTGAACTGAATTTTGAAGTGAATACCGTTATTTACGATACCGGAATTGCCAAAGAGCTGAAACATGCTTTTGAAGAAGACCTCAGCTTCTCCGTCCCTATTGACCCGGTAACCTGGGCTGCAAGGTCCGCAAGAGTACAGTTCCCTGAAAAGATAGCCAGGTTGCTTTCTCCATTATTGTAATGACTACATAAAGCAATCGATGTAATCCAGAATCATATGGATGACCAGTCCTATTCCAACTAACCTCGTCTTAGGAAAGAACAACAAAATCACGTACACCCCTATTGCATAATAAGAATGTAAGGGATGAAATCCAATGCTGCACCGGTTAGGATCATAGATGGGCACAGCCAATAAATGATCCAGGTCTACCACCATAGTAGCCATCATGATCAACCATGCTTTCAACAGGGTTTTTCTAAAAAAAACAACAGCAACTATCGCGGGTACCAGAAAATGTAAGAAGATATGAAACATGGCTTCAAAGATACCGCTATGCAGGCTTCAAATAAAATATAAAAAACGCTACTTATTTTTAATATAATATTGTTAAAGTGAAATATATTACCAATATTAGACATACATCAAAGATGTTAAGATGCAGAATCCCTCCTGTTCAAGCCAATATGATAAGATTATCAAAGAGAATATGAATGAAGCCATACCGAATATACTTATTGGTATTCTCGGTATTCAGACCGCAAGAGCAGAGGAACTTGCAGAGCGCATACAACATACGAAGGAAAGAATTCCTGATCAGCTGAAAAAGATCGCGGATGATTCAGGAGAAACCTTTGTATTGCACATAGAATGGCAATTGAAAAACGATGCCGAAATGATTGACCGGATGCTGGAATACCGGGCAATGTTAAGGAGGAAGTACAGGATCAACATCAGGCAATATGTATTGTTCATGGGAAAAACAACATCAACAATGATAAACAGAATAGAAGAAAGAGGTCTGAAATTCCGTTTTCATCTGATTGTCTTATATCAAATAGATTATAAAGTGTTCCTGGCCTCAGAAAAGCCGGAACAGAAAATACTGGCGGTACTCGGGGATTTTTGTAAGGAAGATCCCGAAACCGTTTTAAGAAAAATAATTGAAGGAATAAAAGCAAAAACCAATGGAAGTCTGGCTGGGCAAAGGCATATGAATCAGCTCAGGATATTGGTGCAGTTAAGAAATTTAGAAACACAATTTAATCATATTATGGAATCAGTAAGCACATTTTTTAAAGAAGAAAGAGATCCTTATTACATCAGGGGGTTTCAAAAAGGTACAGAAAAGGCAACGATTAAGGCAGCAATCAGAGCATCCTCTGAATTTGCAGAAAGATTAATTGAGGGTACAGACCTTACTGATGAAGTCATTGCTAAATTAGCTGGCGTAACTGTCCCATTTGTTAAAAGAAAATGACGTGCCCTGATGAAAAGGAAAAACATCAATAAATAAATAAATAAATAAGAACACCTTATGGATTCAACAAGAACTTTTTTCAAAGAGGAAAGAGATCCTTATTACATCAAGGGATTTCAAAAAGGAGTCGAGAATGGAAAAAACAGGGAAAGAGCCAGGGCATCAGCTGAATTTGCAGAAAGGCTGATTCTGGGTACAAATCATACTGATGAAATCATTGCGATCCTGGCAGGCGTGACCATTGCTTTTGTAAAAGCAAAGCGCCACTCAGTAGCCAAAAAGAACCGCATAAAGAAATGAACGAGAGTTACCTGATTTTGCATGATGAAAACAATTTCATCATGCAAAATCAGGTAATGTGGGAGAGGGATTATCTTTTTCCGGAAAGCGTATAGCCAATGGTTAAGGAAACACCCCGGTTATAGATCTTCCACTGACTATCATTTCTTTCAGTATGCTCTATCAGGGGAATAAGACCATGGGAATATCTGGCCTGTATGTTCAGGCCATTCTTCAACTCATACCCCAATCCGGCCAAAAATCCGGCATCAAGTTTTTGAGTGTAATTCCCTGTTTGTTTTGCATCTCCAAAAATACTTTTGTCTGTGTAAAGTGCTCCGGATTCATTTTTCCGCTGAATGGAGGAAGACAGCAAGACCCCTGTATAAGGCCCGGCAAAAATCTGCAACCCTTCCAGGTGAAAGCTCAGACTAAAGGGAGCAAGATCCAGGTAAACATTTTTATACTTGCTGTCAAAAGCAGAGGAAACGGAATCTTCTGCCATTTTTAGTATCGCTCCCTTTTGAAGGATGGAAAGTTCATGTTTGATGCTTAAATATTTGTTCAGTTTTGTATGGAGTTCTATTCCAAAATAATAGCCACCCAAAAAAAGCGGCTTTCCTCCGGTAGAAAACTCACTTAGCCCCGTTCCCGCAATCGTAAAACGGGAATAACCTGCTTTCAGACCAAAACTCAGTTTCCCGGTCTCTGTTGTTTCTTTATCATCTTCCTGAGTTATTCCTATCGTTGTCTGGGCCATTCCAACATTAGTCAGCAGCAGCCCCAATAACACCACAATTATCTTTTTCATTTCCTGTCTTTTTATCAGTTAAAATTCAATATCCCAAATCCCGGCAGCTCTTTCCAGTTCCAGCAACGCATCTCCATAAACATTCAGCGTTTCCAGATAGCTTTGCTGAACATCATTGAACGTTCGCTGGGCGGTAAGGACTTCCAGAAGCGAAGTTTCTCCACGTTTATAGCTGTACACCTTTCCATCCAGCACTTTTTGTGCATCCAGTAACATCCCTTCTCCAAACTGTGCAACCTGCTTCCGGCCAGCCAGATAATTATAATAGGCCTGGGTTACCTCTGTTTGAATCTGCAATTCAGTTTGTTTGTACAATACTTCCCCCTGCTGAACTCCATATCTGGCAGATTTTAATGCGCCCTGATTTTGATTGGAAAATTTTAAGGGGATACTAAACCCAATGGTCACATTTGTAGAGGAAGGTGTAGGTGCCACCGCATTCGCAACAACAGAATTCGAAGCCAGGCCAATAGAAAGGCCCAAATCAAGCGTTCTGGCGGCTTTAGCAAGCTTAAGTAAGCTAACAGATATCTCATTGCTTTTTAACGCAGCCAGCAGATCGGTACGGCGATTCTGAGCATTTAAGATCAGCTCTTGCAGATTAAAAACTCTATCGAGCTTTTTCATATCTGCTTCCGGCTGGTAAAACAAATCCCGTTGTTTGGATCCGATGAGCAGGTTCAGCTTAGCGACTGCCGCTTTCCAGTCGGCCTCCTGCTGGAAAACTTCATTCAGCTGAGATGCTGCTTCCAGTCTGGACTGCCGGGCATCAACGGCTGTAATTGCCCCCATTTTTAAACGAATGCTATCCGAACTGCTCAGTCTTTTCATCATTTCATAAGAGTTCATCTTGACGCGCAACAGTTCTCTTTCCTTGATTGCATGGAGATAAGCCGCGCTTGCATCTACCCTGAGGTTTCTGAAATAATCATCCAGTAAGAGCTGGGCCAGCTCTGCCTCCCTGTTGGCAAGGTTAATTCTCGCCCTTCTTTTACCACCCAGTTCCAGCGTATAGCTTAATCCTGAACTGATTTCATAACCCATTTTCATGCGGCGCTGTCCATGATCTCCTGCCCCAAAACTCAGTTCAGGGTCCGGAAAGACCTTCGCACTCAGCGCATCTGCCTGAGCAATACTGACTTTGAATTTCTCTGCAGCATAGCCGAGGTTGTGTTCTCCTACCATTTTCAAATAGGTTGGGAAGGTTAATTTCAATTGCTTAAAAGTCGTATCAACCTGAGCAGCAACCCTTCCTCCGGAAAACAACATCAACAGGATCAGCAGGCCATTTTTATATTCATTAAGTAAGTTCATTGGTGTTGGTATTAGTCGTTAATAATTTAGTTTCCTGACCTGTCCTGCTGCCCTCTCCTTTTCGCTCCAGCAGGTAATAAAGCGCCGGAAGCGCGTATAAGGTGATCGCAGTAGAAAAGAGCAGGCCATAAACAATCACCGTTGCCAGTGGACGTTGTACATCGGATCCTATCCCTGTCGCAAGAGAGGCAGGTAACAGGCCCAGAACAGCCACAGTTGCCGTCATCAGAACCGGCCGGAACCGATGCTTTGCGCCTTCAATTACCGCAGTCTTCAATACCATCCCTTGTTTACGGAGGTTATTGATATGGGAAATCATGATGACTCCATTTTGAATGGCCACTCCAAACAAGGCAATAAAGCCTACTGCGGAAGAAACATTGAGCGTCATTCCCCTCAGATTTAAAGCCAGCATTCCACCAAATAAAGCCAGCGGAACAATGGTCAGAATCAGTCCTGCCTGATTGAACTTTCCGAAGGCCACATAGAGCAATAAAAACATGATGGCCAAGGCAAGCGGGACAATCACCAACAACCTGGAATAGGCACGGTTCTGGTTTTCAAACTGACCTCCCCACTGGATGCTGTATTGATCATGATCGTATTTAACGTTCGCCTCAATCTTACCTTTAGCGTCTGCAAGTAAAGAAGATAAATCCGTACCCCTCATGTTAAGCTTTACTGTCAAATGCCTTCTGTTGGTTTCCCTTGTGATGGTACTTTCTCCTGTACTTAACCTGATCTCTGCTACCTGAGACAAGGGAATTTTTGCCCCTTCATTGTTCCTCAGCATCAGGTTCCCAATCTTCTCAGGGCTGTCCCTGCTCTCCTCTTTATAGCGACAAATCACATCGTAAACCTTATTGCCCATAAATACTTGTGAGATTGCTTTTCCACCAATGGCCACTTCTATCAGGTTTCCTACATCCGAAACATTCAATCCATATTGAGCAATCTTTTCCCGGTCAGCATGAATCTGTAGCTGAGGAAGCGGAGGCTCCTGATCGATCGCGATATCTACCGCCCCTTTCACCGTTTTCAATGTACGTTGGATGTCTTCTGCAATTCGTCTGGTCTCTTTAAAATTATCGCCATAGACCTTCACCACGAGTTCGCTGTGTGCACCTGAAATTTTATCCATTACGCCATCAATCATGGGCTGTGCAAAGCCGACGGTATACCCGGGCATGCCTTCATATTCTTTGGACAATTCCTCGATCAGATCGGCCTTGGTTTTCCCCCTTGGCCATTGGGAATAAGGTAAAATCCCGATGGAACATTCGAAGTGAGAAGCGCTAAAAGGATCGGTCCCATCATCGTTTCTTCCGGCCTGAATCATCATGTAAGTCACCTCCTTATGTTTCATCGTCCGCTGCCGGAGGGTATCGCTCATCTCTCTAGACTTCTCTACCGTAATTCCCGGAGGAAGCTGAACCTGCAACCATATAGAACCCTCATCTAAAGGAGATAAGAAATCTTTTCCTACAGCAACACTTAAAGCGATAGCCGCGGCCAGCACCAGTGCAAGCGGCAGAAAAACCTTGCGGGGTTGCTGCATAATTTTGCCGGTTCTGCTATGGTAAGCGACGCTCAGTTTCTCCAGCCATTTGTTGTGATACATTTTTTTAGGCTTGCGATAAGTGAGGTAAGCAAGTCCTGGAATCAACAGCAAGGCAACGGCCAGAGCACCGAGCAAAGCATAGCCAACTGTAAAGGCCATAGGGGTGAAAAGTTTCTTCTCTACCCTTTCAAAAGCAAACAAAGGCAGGTAAGCAGTGATGATAATCAGTGTTGCAAAAAAGATGGGTTTTGCTACGCTGAATGCACGCTCCGCAATTGACTTTTCTTCCAGAACTTCCTCCGGATGATCTTCTCTTTTTTTGAGAATCGTCTCCATCATTACGATTGCACCATCGACAATAATTCCGAAATCTATCGCTCCCAGTGAAAGCAGGTTGGCCGGAATATTCGTTAGTTTCATCAGGATAAAGGCAATTAGCAAGGAGATCGGCACGGTGATCGCTACTAATAGCGCAGCTCTCCAACTGCCCAAAAAGACAATCAAAACCACGATCACCAGGGCCATTCCTTCGATCAGGGTATGAGAAACGGTATTCAGAGTGGCATCTACCAGATCCGTACGATCTAAAAAAGTGTGAATCTTTACCCCTTCAGGAAGCAGGCCGTTATTGAGTTCATCAACAGCTTTATTGATCCCCGAAAGGACATCTGAAGGGTTTTCACCTTTTAGCAACAATACAATTCCTTCAATACTCTCGCTGTAGTTTCGGCTCCGGTCGGTATACCCCAATACCCCTTTCCGCTCCAGATTCCCGTATTTTAAAGTTCCCAGGTCATTCAACAGAATTGGCACACCTTTTTGCGTCCGGACCACGATGCGGCCAATATCTTCCAGATTCCTTAGTAAGCCGATCCCACGGACCACATAGCCTTGCTCTCCTCTGTTGAGGATGCTTCCACCTACATTTGCATTGTTTTTACTAATCGTTTCTTCCACATCATCAATGCTCAGCTGGTATTGTTCCAGCTTTTCAGGATGAAGTTCGATCTGGTACTGCGTCGTAATCCCCCCGAAGTTCGTGACATCGGCTACGCCTGAAACCTGTTTGATTTTGGGGATGATGAGCCAGTTTTGAAGACCAGTCAGTTCCCGGAGGCTATACCCCTTACTTTCAATCACATACCTGTAAATTTCTCCTGTGGGCGAAGTGAGGGGATCCAGACCAGGTTTCGCTCCGTAGGGAAGTTCGACCTCATTGAGCCGTTCCTGAATGCGCATACGTGCAAAATAATCGTCTGTGCCGTCTTTAAACACAATGGTGATCATAGATAAGCCGAATGTACTTTTGCTTCGCATCACGTGCATCCCAGGCATTCCATTTAATGCCCGTTCTACGGGAATGGTAATCTGTTGTTCAACTTCTTCTGCGGCGAGGCCTGGCACCTGGGTAACGACCTGAGAAGTTACATCAGCAATATCCGGGTAAGCTTCTACAGCAAGTTTTGTCCAGGAATAATAGCCAAATACGCCCAGAAGGAGGAATAAAGCCAGCATCAGCCAGCGCTTTTGTATGGCGGTAAGTACAACATTTTTCATTTGTGTATTTTTTGTACGTGTAATGATTTAAGGTCTTTGTTAATTTGCTTTCAACAGGGTTATTTTGCTTCCAGCAGGTAAAAACCGCCTTCAGACACAATCGTTTCTCCTGGTTTTAGCCCGGAAAGGATCACCATTCTCCCTTCATCAGTAGCTGCTGTCTGCACCTTCCGTCGAACAAAGCTTCCTGGAGTAGTTTGTAGAAAGACAAAGCTGCTGTCATTCATCTGCAAGACCGATTTGACAGGAACAACAGCCGTATTCTGAGGGCTGTCTTTAAAGGTGACGGTCACATACATTCCTGGTTTAAGGGTATAATCCTTGTTTTCACATTCGATCAGGACCTTTACACTCCTGGTTTCTTCATCCACCAGTTCATCAACATGGTATACTTTACCCGTAATTTTACGTCCCGGATAAGCTGCGATTTCTATGGTCGTATCATCTCCCTGACGGATAAAACGGATGTCCTTTTCCTTCACCTGTCCTGCGATCCAGACTTTATTCAATTCTGCGATTTTAGCGTGTGGAACTTCATCACTTTTCAGGTAATGGCCGGTCACCAGTTCATTCTGAATCACCTCACCTTTGATGGGGGATCGGACGATCAGTGGTTGCCCTAAAACCATTTTCTCCGGGTCTGTCTGATAGATTTTAAGCGCTGCTTTTAAATTCTCATACTCTTTTAAAATCAGCTCATAAGCTACCTCTGCCTCTTCTAAATCTTTAGATGAACCCACTTCGTTTTTTTTGAGGTCCTGCTGACGTTTTAAATTTAATCCCGCCATCTTTAATTCGGATTTTGCAGCGAAAAAATTCTTCTGGGTTTCTATAAATTCCGCGGATACCATTTCGAAAAGCGGGGTGCCGGGATCCACCTTCATTCCCAGCTTCAAAAACACCTTCAATACCCTCCCTGAAAATGGCGGAGCGATGTCCGCATAGAAGTTTGGAATCGCTTTTACCGTCCCGGCACTGCTGAGCCTCATGCGATAAGGGATCTCAGCAACGGTATCCACTTTTATTTTATGCTGCAGATTTGAATTTGCAGCAATGACTACCGTATCACCGGACAGGTGATAATTTGCTGTTTGTTCTTTGTCTTTTTTTGGGGCACAGGAAGCCATGAACAGTACGAAACTGCCCCTTAGAAAAATGTATTTCATTTGTGTTGTTTTTTTACGTTTGAAAGAGAGAATTCTCAGCGCAAAATCTCAGATTTCTTTGTTTACAAGGACTAAACTCTCAATTTTAACAATTTTTAACTATTTTTTATTCAAATACTTACAACCATTGATTAAACTTTTTAATGAATACAGTTTTCACATATTGAGTCAACAAACAATAGCCAGTAAGGATCCCGATGAGCCATGGAAAATAGCTGAGCGGCAGGGCTCGTAACTTCAATATTCCGGCAAAAGGACTGAAGGGAATGGCGATCCCGATTAACATCACCAGGGTAGTCAAAGCCACTACCGGAGTTGTTGCCCAACTTTGGATAAATGGAATTTTGCGGGTCCGGATCATGTGCACAATCAGGGTCTGCGATAAGAGTCCTTCGACAAACCAACCCGTTTGAAATAAGGCCTGGTGCTCCGGCGCATTCGCTTTAAAAACAAAGAACATCAGGGCAAAAGTTGCATAATCAAAAATTGAGCTAATCGGACCGATGTACATCATAAAACGGCTGATCCCACCGGCATCCCATCTTTGCGGTTTCTCGAGGAAATCTTCATCCATCCTGTCCCAGGGAATGGAGATTTGAGAAATGTCGTACAAGAGGTTCTGAATGAGCAAATGGATAGGTAGCATGGGCAGAAAAGGCAGAAATGCGCTTGCACCAAGCATGCTAAACATGTTTCCAAAATTACTGCTGGCGGTCATTTTGATGTATTTGATGATGTTTCCAAATGTTCTGCGTCCATAGATCACTCCTTTTCTAAGTACCATCAGGTCCTTTTCCAGCAAAATGATATCCGCACTTTCTTTGGCAATGTCTACCGCTGTATCCACAGAAATCCCTACATCAGCATCTCTCAATGCAGCTGCATCATTGATTCCATCCCCCATAAAGCCAACCGTATGGCCTTTGGCTTGCAACAGCTTTACAATTCTCGATTTTTGAATCGGACTAAGCTTGGCAAAGATGCTCGTCTCCCCCAATTGCGCAGAGAGCTGCTCATCCCCCATTTGCTCCACTTCATTGCCCAGTAAAACCTGTTGAAAAGGAATACCAACCTCCCTACAGATTTTTCGGGTCACCACATCATTGTCGCCGGTCAGTACCTTTACACTGATCCCCAACTTCTGTAAACCTTCGATTGCAGGCTTTGCAGAGGGTTTAGCGGGATCAAGAAAGCCGATAAAACCTGTTAAGATCATTTTGTTCTCATCGGCAACCGTGTAATTTACCGGACATTCCCCATGTTCTTTGATGGCCACGAGCAACACCCTGAGTCCATCTGCATTGAGCTTCCTGGAAATGCGGAGCACCGTATTGCGCATGGCTTCATCCATAGGCACAATCCCATCTTTTTCAATATGGAGCTGCCGGTCTTCCCCCGGATCAAAAGCATGGGAACACAGGTCCAGCATTTCCTCTACCGCTCCTTTACAGATCAACAACTGCTTTCCGTTTTTCTGTTCCAGGATAACACTCATGCGTCTGCGCTGAAAATCAAAGGGAATTTCATCTACTTTTACATAATCCTCTTCAACCTTCAGGTAATCATGCAGTTCCACATGCTCCAGGACCGCCAGATCTAGTAGATTTTTCAATCCGGTTTGATGGAAGCTGTTGAAATAAGCCCATTTCAATACTTCATCATCTTCATCGCCAAATACGTTCAGGTGCCTTTCCAGGATGATTTTATCCATGGTCAATGTCCCTGTTTTATCAGTACAAAGCACATCCATGGCGCCAATATTCTGAATCGCATTCAGGCGTTTCACAATGACTTTACGTTTGCTCATATTCTTTGCCCCTTTGGCCAGATTTGCGGTTACAATCATCGGCAGCATTTCGGGAGTAAGCCCTACGGCAACGGCAATTCCAAATAACAAAGCTTCAAACCAGTCACCTTTGGTTAAGCCGTTAACCAGGAAAATGAGTGGTACCATCACCATCATGAAGCGAATCAGCAACCAGCTCACCTTATTCACTCCCTTGTCAAAGCTCGTTTCTGCCCGTTTTCCGATAATCGCCTTTCCGATAGAGCCGAAATAGGTCAGGTTTCCGGTAGTGACCACAATGGCCATTGCTGTTCCACTCACCACATTTGTCCCCATGAAACAGATGTTATCCAGCTCCAGCGGCGATTTATGATCGGCATCGGGAATCGGTTCCGAATTCTTTTCCAATGGCAGAGATTCTCCGGTAAGCATGGCCTGACTCACAAACAGGTCTTTCGACTGAATGATCCGGATATCTGCAGGAATCATATCTCCGGCACTTAAAAAAATAACATCACCGGGAACAATGTTTTTAATGTCGATTTCCTTTTTACCCCTTTTACGAAGCACGGTGACCGTGGTTTTCACCATGCTCTTCAATTGCTCTGCTGCCCGGTTACTGCTGTATTCCTGCCAGAAACGCAGCAAAGAACTCACAATCACCATTACCCCTACAACAATAACCGTTTTATAATCCCGCTCATGCGCTTTAGCGAGCCATACATCCATTATAAAGGAAATTACAGCCAAAGACACCAACACTCCGATAAAAGGGTTTAAAAACGCCTGAAATAGCTGAACATACCAGGCCGGAGCTTTTTCATGTTCAATTTCATTTAACCCAAAGGTTTTTCTCTTGTCAGAGACATTGGAAGGCCCCAATCCTTCTTTGCTGCTGGTCAGCATCGCATAAAAGTAATCCTGATCTCCCCTGGAGGCATTTCTTAATTTGGTCACTGCTACATCGTCGAAGCCTGAGACCGCTTTCTGATGGTTAATTTTTAGTGTTTTCATAACTCTGATTGTTGTCCTGTTAATTCCCAGCTTACCCTCATTACCTCGCTCTCGATCGTTAACCTGCTGACCATTTTCTCCATTAACTCGTCCTGATTGCCCGCAGCAATGATTTCGGCAGTGATGATCGCATTTGCCGGATCCCCGTTGTCGCTGCTTGTCAGGGACCTGAGCATTAACTTATCATGGTTCCCCAAATGTTGCAGCAAGAGGACACGGATGTGATTTTCTACGGGTTCTTTGCATTTGATAGCGATCAGGTATTCCGTTTCAGCGGATTCGCTTTTCTCAAAAACCGACATATTTCCCAGTTTGATACCCAATGGGCGTAACATCAGGTGTGCCATCACAATGAAGCCAGCTCCAATGGAGGCTTCCGGAATAAATCCCATTCCACATAGTGCACCAATTGCTGCAGAACACCAGAGGGTAGCTGCGGTATTGAGGCCCCGCACATTCATTCCATCTTTCATGATGACTCCTGCACCAAGGAATCCGATTCCGCTGACGATGTATGAGGCCACTCTTCCGCTTGCATCTCCTCCGATCTTTACGGCGAGGGTAATGAAAATTGCAGCACCTAAGGACACCAGTGTATTGGTGCGTAATCCTGCGATCCGCTGACGCCACTGGCGTTCTATTCCGATACCTGCGCCTAAAGCAAGCGCCATTAAAAGACGGGTAGTGAAGTCTAATGTAGTTAACATAGCTTTGTTGTTGTCCTTTTCAGGGACAGCAACAAAGTGCTATTTCTGAGAAGGGGGGTTAAAAAAATAATGGCTGATCACACGGAGGCTTATCCATAGGGTTTGTTTTTTATTGTGACGCAAAAGTAAGGCAGGCGCTGCCGGATCGCCGTTAGGGGACCATTAGAAACACATTAGAAAGTCATTAGAAAAAGGAGGATTTTACTAAACGTGGTTTAGGATAAGGATAAAAGTCGTTCCTTCATTTAGTTTGGAGGTGACCAGGATTTCTCCGTTATGCAGGGCGATGATCTTTTTGGTCAGGGCCAGGCCGATACCATTTCCTTCCGCATACCCCTTATTATTTCCACGATAAAAGGGTTTAAAAAGGTTCTCGATGTCTTTTTCTGCAATTCCTATCCCCTGATCAGAGAAGCGGAGAATTGTTTTTTCTTTGTAATAGGAAATGGAAACTACTGATTCCCGGTTTTCAGAAAACTTACAATTGTTCTCCATCAGGTTGATAAAAGCAACTTTTAACAGGTGTTCATTCCCCTGAATGGAGATAAAATCATCATCTTCTGCTTCCTGATCAAAGATAATGTTCACATGATACCCTTGCTGATTGTGCATGACTTCAGTTCTGGCATCCAGCAACACCTCATCCAGGCGGATTTCTTTAAAGCTGATCTCTGCCTGATCATAACTTGCATTGGCCAGGTTCAGCAGGCTTGTGCTCAGGCGGGCCAACTTCCGGGCATCAGTTAAAGCCAGTTCGATTGCTTTTTTATATTCCTCTGTACTACGTTCTTTATTTTGAGAGATTTCCAGTTCTGCAATCACCGTTGCCAAAGGCGTTCTCAGCTCATGAGAAATATGGGAAACAAATTCTTTCTGTGCATCAAAAGAGTTTTCAATTCTATCCAGCATCAGGTTGAAGGTAGTGGCAAGCTCCCCTACTTCATCATTACTATTCTCGACTTTAAGTCGCCGGTCGAGACTTTTAGCGGTAATTTCTTCTACTTCATCCACCATTTCTGCCACCTGTTTCAGGGCATGTCTGGCAAAAAAATAACCCGCAAAAACAGTCAGCAGCACAGATCCCAAAGCAGATAAAATCAGGATAAAACGAAGATTATTCAGTTTTAACAGTCCATATTCATCTTTTGCTGCGGCGGTAATTACGTAGTCCGTCCCTTTATACCGGTACAAAAAACCGACTGCCTGCAGTTGCCCCTGGTTGAACTGAATTTCCCCCTTGCGGACAATCTCTCCAATCATTGCTTTGGTTTCTTTGATCTTATCAATATTCACCGCATCATGATACAATAAATGAAAAGCGGTATCATAAACGGCTACTTCCTCCTGAAATAAGGAACTGGGAGAGTTCTTATAGATCAGTTGTAAAACATCAGGTGCTACCTTAGCATCCAGCAATAAATTTGTTTTTGTGATGGCCAATTGCCTCAACCGCTTATAATACTCTTCCTCCCGGTTTTCAGCTGAGGAGAAATAGATAAAAAAGGCAAATCCACAAATGAGCACTGCAAAAAGCAGGGTAAATAAAAGGCTCAGTTTATGACGGATTTTCACAATGTTCCAGGTTAAAAGATCAGTTTTCTTTAAAGATAAAGCCCATTCCGGTTTTGGTATGGATGAGTTTATTTTCAAAATTCTTATCAATCTTCTTTCTAAGATAGTTCATATAAACATCGATAAAGTTCGTTCCTGTATCAAAATGGGTATCCCATACTTTTTCTGCGATCTCCGTTCGGGTTAGCATCCGTTCTTTATTGCGCAGCATGTATTCCAGCAGCTTAAATTCTTTTGGGGTCAGGCTGATCTCTGCCCCCATCCGGCTCACGACCTTTGTTTGCAGGTTCATTTCCAGGTCCGCATATTTCAATACATTCATCAACGGGCTTTGCAAAGTCCCTGCTGAGCGGTTCAGAAGGGCTTTTATTCTGGCATGAAGTTCCCTGAAGTCAAATGGTTTCACAAGATAATCATCAGCACCTGCATCAAATCCTTCAATTTTATCATCCGTAGTCCCAAGAGCAGTGAGCATTAGGATTGGGATTTCCGGCCAGATCATTCTGATTTCTTTACACAGTTCAATTCCGTTCATCTGTGGAAGAACAATGTCCGTAATGATCAGGTCATAAGAATTGGAGGTCATTAGTTTCTTTCCCATCAGCCCATCATAAGCCAGGGTAACCAGGAAGCCCTGTTCCTCCAGTCCTCTTTTTAGGAGTTCGGAAACGCGAAGATCGTCTTCAACCAATAACAGCTTCATACTTATAATTTAAACGGCTTGTGCTGGCAAATATCCAGAATTATTTCGGATTACCCCATTTGAAGAGAAAACAGCTTCACAGTTAAGCAATAAAACAAGGTAAAACTTGTTTTATTGCTTAACTGTGGTATTTTTGCAGTATAACTATACTTTATGATCACGAATCAAACATCAGCCATTGGCTGGAGCGATTTATTATCCGGAAAAAATGGGCTCAGGTCAATTGCTTTAGCAGGAGGAGTGATGCTCCACGCTACAGATGTCTACCTGGCAACTACAATCATGCCTTCGATTACGCGGGACATCGGAGGTTTATCTTTTTACTCCTGGGCCACCACGATCTATGTCGTAGCAGCCATCATGGGATCAGTTTTCTCTTCCCTTCACCTTTCAAAAAGAGGCCCCAGGTTAGCCTATCGGATTGCCGCATTGCTCTTTGCAGCCGGATCAATAGTCAGCGCTACCGCACCAAACATGGGATTACTGCTCCTTGGCCGATTCATTCAGGGACTTGGAGGAGGGTTATTATTTGCCCTCTCCTATGCCATGATCAGAATTGTTTTTGAGGAAGCGCTCTGGCCAAGAGCAATGGCATTGGTCTCTGCAATGTGGGGCATATCTGCTTTTTCAGGTCCTTTTGTCGGAGGAATGTTTGCCCAATACGGTCATTGGAGGATTGCATTTATCACTCTGGTGGTGATTGCTGTTTCTCTGTTGCTGATTACCGAAAATATTTTACCAAAAAAGACGTCTGAATCTTCAGATCAGCAAAAGGTTCCGTTTACGCAATTATTATTGCTTACACTGGCCACATTAGCCATTTCAGCAGGAAGTATTACAGACCTTTTAGCTGTTAATATTGGTAGTATGAGTTTGGCCATTGTTCTTTTTTTATGCTTGTTAAAGATGGAAGCAACGTCAGGCAACAGACTTCTTCCCACCGGAGCTTATCAATTGTCAAATCCCTTAGGTGCCACTTATACCGTGATCGCCTTACTGACCATTGCCACTGCAGTAGAAATTTACATTCCTTATTTCATGCAGATCGTTCATGGATTTTCGCCGCTTAAATCAGGTTATTTAACCGTAATCATTGCATTGGGCTGGTCTTTTTCTTCTGTATTTTTCTCAGGAGTTTCGAAAGAAAAAGCAAAGTTACTGATGAATAGCGGCCCATTATCTGTACTTGCAGGGTTAATCGGCTTCGCTGTTCTGACGCCATTAAGCCAGAGCAGCAGCGGTCTCTTTTATTACCTGATGTGCCTTTGTTTATTCCTGATTGGCATTGGTGTAGGGATGGGATGGCCTCATTTGCTGACTCAGGTATTGACTTCCAGCGCCAAAGGTGAGGAAGAGAGGGCCTCGGCCTCTATTACCACGGTACAACTGCTGGCTACCGCGGTGGGCACTGCATTAACCGGATTAGTGGTCAATTCAGCAGGCATCATCAAACCCGGAGGTATTCAAGGTGCTGAGCAGTCTTCCGTATGGTTGTTTTCCCTATTTGCAGTGATGCCGCTTTGTGCATGGCTGATTCAATTGTTAAAAGAAAGCCTTAAAAACAGCAATTCCGGACCTTAATTTAAGCATCCGGAATTGATATAACCATCTATAAAATACGGTTTAGTAACTCATTTCAACGATTTTCTGTACGTCTGAAGGAGAAAGTGTTTTATGCTCACCCAATCCTAACCAACCTCTTTCCGTAAAACGTTCAGAGATCTTTTCAGCGGTCCCCTGATAGTCATCGGTATATTCCGCTAAGGTTGTTTTTATGTCCATTGAATGAAAAAAAGCCTCTGTTTTTGCAATTGCAACAGTAGCGATCTTCTCAATTGAACCTTCATTCACTCCCCATACACGCTGACCATACTGAGCCAGCTTTTCTTTTTTAGCTTCAAAATTATAGCGGTAATGACTCGGCGCAATAATCGCCAATGTTCTGGCATGGTCTATTCCAAATAAAGCAGTCAGTTCATGTCCCATTGCATGTACTGCCCAGTCTGTAGGAACTCCTTTTTGGATCAGTCCATTCAAAGCCATGGTACAGCTCCACATAAAATTAGCTGCAGCCTCATAATCAGTGGGGTTAGCAATCACCTTTGGTCCTACTTCGATTAATGTCTGCATGATGCTTTCTGAAAAACGATCCTGCAGGTGTGCTCCTGCCGGATAGGTCATGTATTGCTCCAACACATGCGTAAAGGCATCTGTAATGCCATTTGCCAGTTGCCGTTTTGGTATAGATTTAATGACTTCAGGATCCAGGATTGAAAACTCCGGAAACAGCCCTGGACCACCCATACCCAGTTTCTCCTGAGTCTCTGCCCGGGTAATCACTGCACCAGAATTCATTTCTGAACCTGTTGCCGGCAAGGTTAACACCGAACCAAAGGGCAATCCCCACTCCGTTCTGATATTTTTTGACAGGATATCCCATGGATGCTCACCAGGAAACACTGCTGCAGCAGACAGGAATTTTACCCCATCAATAACTGAGCCTCCTCCTACTGCCAGCATATAAGTGATATTTTCTTCTTTAATCACTCTCAAAGCCTGCATTAACACTTCGTATTCCGGATTTGCAGGCACCCCGCCAAACTCCAGCACTTCAAAGCCTTTCAATGCACTAATCACCTGATCATATACCCCATTGCTTTTAATGCTTCCTCCACCGTAAACCAACAGTACTTTTGCACCTGGGGGAATTTCTTTACTTATCTTTTCTATTTGCCCTTTTCCAAAAATGATTTTGGTTGGGTTTTTAAATTCAAAATTTAACATGCTATAGGATTAAAAGGTAAAATTATCATCCATAGATTATAAATCCAATGCATGTACCTGCTTTATTGCTTACTGAATGTCATATTACCCAACGAAATTCATCTTACTCCACTCTTTGCATCAGCATTTTTCTCGTTCCGGCTTCCAGCTCCTGCTTCCAGAGCCTTCTATCCAGCTCATCGATATAATAATTGCTCAACATTCCAGAAATCTCATCAGAGACGCTCAACACCCACACTTTTCTTAATCCTGATTTCTGACTTTGGTAGGTTCCTTTTTTTACCTCCTTTACTGAAGCACTAATGACTCCCCTTTTGCCTGCGGAATTATATTCAAAAATGGAGATTTCCTGTTGATATCCTTCTTTTAAAGGCAACCACCTGAGCAACGTAGGATATAGATTTCCATCAAAATAACCCGCTTTTGAAACTTCATTGATATCAGTTTTCAGCTTTTTAATTTTGTCATTGTAGAATCCGGTTACAGTATCCCCAAAACGAAGCACCATATCGCGTTGTGGATTGAAAGAAGAATGATATAGCGGTTTTAAATCTTTGCGAAAAGCAACAGTAGTATCTACCCAGGTTCCCTGCATTTGCTTCATTCCAACTTCTGTAATGACCATTACCTTTTCTTTATCCAATAAAATTCTATTGGTAACCGTTCCTATTTCAAATTTCGAAGTATCTTTCAAAGCATACCATTTCATTTGGAACTGTTCATTTTTAATCCATTTTTCAGTGCCATTTTTTTGTGAAGGAACAAGTTTATCCTGGGCACTTAAAGAAAACGTTGTCAAAAGCAGTAAAAAAGTAATTGATAATCTCATCATCAGATCGGTTTTAGTTTCAGCTATAAGACTGATTTACTGACCAGTTGTTACATATATACTCTTGAACAAGTATACAAAAAATCATGGAACATAGCCTTGAAAACGATACGTCAGAGGAAGCTGATTTAGAATGAGGTTCCTCTGGTGTTTTTTAAATACTCAGCATATTCCGTTTGGGTATCTTTTGCCATGGTAAATTCGGGTGAAATAAAGGAAAGCGCCTTGATTACCTCTGGATTTGAGGTTACATTCAACGCCCTCACTCTGGGCATTTCCGGTATTCTAAATTCCGTATGGTCATGAAAAATTACCGTTACGATCGTTCCGCAATCACTCCCATCCGGATATTTTATAGCGGTCCATATCCAGCGTTCTCTATGATGCTCCTCCCCCCATTCTCTGGAAATGTTTAAATTTCCAGGCAATCTTGGCCGCATACGGAAACCCGACTTCCTGAGTTTCTGAACAACAGGCTCCAGAAGGAGCTGAAAATACACCCCATAAGCCGCTTCAGACATTTCCTCATAAGCCTTTAATAACTTCAGGGGATGGTTCCTCAGGATGACATCCCAGTTTTGTTCCATATGTTCCTGAATAAATATGGCAATGGAGCTAATAGAGCTTTCCGCATTGATTGTATTCATAATTTTTAAGTTTATTTCCGAACAAACCTCCCTGTTTTTTTCCTTATTTTGCCTTTATATACTTTTTCCTCTATAAAGAAAAAATACACAAACAACTGATAAACAAATAATTAATTTTACAACTTGAAAGATTTCATCCATCAAAACAAAATATATTACAGTCCGGTTGAATTTGCCATGGCCCATATTGGAGGAGTCTGGAAGATGCCAATTATTTTATGTCTGGGAACACAGGCATTAAGATATGGGGAGCTAAAGGAAAGAATTAAACACATTTCAGACAAGATGCTCATTACCCAATTACGGGAATTGGAAGAAAGGGGGATGTTGAGCAGAACTGCCTACCGGGAGAAACCTCCAAGAGTAGACTATCAGCTTACCGAAAGAGGAGTACAAGCATTACCGGTGATTCATCAGCTCCATAAATATGGCCAGACGCTGATGCAGCTGGAAGGAATAAATACTTAAAGCAATAGCGGCGTTTCTTTGATCGTATCCATTACAAATATGCTTTTGGTTTGTGCTATTCCTGAGATTTCGCTCAGCTTGTTTACGGAGAAATAATGAAAGCTTCCCATACTTTCCACCACAATTTTGAGCATAAAATCGAAATCTCCGGAAATGTTGTAGCATTCAGTGACCTCCTTAAATTCCAATACCGCATCTATAAATTCCTGCGCAGCTCTTTTATTGTGCTCCTTGAGTGAAATCTGAACGATGACTGTAATTCCTTTATTGATTTTCCGGTTATCCAGTAGCGCTACATATTTTCTGATTACTCCCTCTCTTTCCAGACGCTTGATCCTTTCATGGGTTGGCGTTGGACTCAGGTGTACTTTTGAAGCAATTTCACGGATAGTCAGCTTCGAATTTTCCTGTAGCAGCTTCAAAATTTCATAGTCTTTATCATCTAATGTTACCTGAGCGTGTCCGGCTTGTTCTGTTTGAGCTCCCATATTTAAGACCAAAATAACTTTTGTTCTGTGAACTTAGCAAAATTTAATCATTTGTTCTAAATAATACGAACTTATTTTTACTCTGTTTCACCACGCATACCTTTGTAAGAAAATTATACTTTATGATTCAAAGAAAGAACCTGATCCTTGCCATCGCCTCTGTTGGTATATTTGTAGAAGCCCTCGACATTGCCATTGTCAACCTGGCTATTCCATCTATACAATCAGATTATGGCTTAAGCAGTGATAAGGTACAGTGGTTACAAACGCTTTATGTGTTGTTATACGGCGGATTTCTAATCATTGGCGGAAAACTTTCTGACCTCATTGGTAAAAAGAACATTTTTATTGCAGGTTCTGTTATATTTCTGCTTACGTCTTTGGGGGCCGGGCTCGCTCCTTCTTTTGAAATGCTCGCTTTTTTCCGGGCAGCTCAGGGGATCGGTGCTGCATTGATTATGCCATCTGCATTTTCTATCGTCACCCATACTTTTACTGAGCCCAGAGAACGTGCCAAGGCTATTGGTATATTCAGTTCTTTTGCCGCCATCGGATCGGGAAGTGGTTTAGCTCTGGGCGGTATCATCACCACCTTTTGGGGTTGGCAATGGGTATTTTTCATCAATGTCCCTGTTTTAACTGCAATTATTATCCTTTCCTGGTATTATTTAACTGCTGATCCGATAAGAAAAGTCAAACCAAGACCTGATCTTATTTCCGGTTTCTTATTGGTCCTTGTTTTATTGATGCTTAGCTATGGAGTTCATGAGCTGGGCAGGATACGGGAACATTACTTCCTGTTGATGGCATTGACAATTGCAGTAATTGCCGGAACCAGGGTGATTCTACAGCGCTTAAAAGGGCAAAAGGAACCCTTAATAGATAGTTCTCTTTTCCGCTCAAAAGCCACAGTGACCGGTATAGGGGTGTTTATGCTTCTTGGAGCATACTTTACTGGGTATATGTTTATTTTATCTCTTTTATTACAGAAAGACATGCATTTTACAGCTGCAAAAGCAGGAATTACCCTTGTGCCTTTCAGTCTTTTGTCTGCACTTTTCGCCAAATTTGTTTTGCCACCACTCATGAAAAGGCTCAATGTCTGGCAGACGGGTGTCTTTGGAATGTCTCTGATGGTAGGTGGTGCAGGTTTTCTGCTGGGTTCTGTATTGATGAACCATAACCTGATTTTATTGCTTTGTTCTGCAGCTTGTGTTTCCGGATTGGGAATGACCATTTGTTATACCAGCTTATCGGTAATTTCTGTACAGGGGATTCCGCCACAGCATTATGGCCTGGCATCCAGCTTAGCTACCACCTCTTACTTTCTGGGAGGAGGAATAGGACTATCTGTTCTTTCTTTATTCATTATCGCTAAGGGTCCCGGAAATTCGGTCAGCAATTCGTCTATTATTGTGCTTTGTATATACGCGATTGCGGCGTTAGCCTGGCTGGCTTCCTATACAAAAAAACATGTCGCACTGGAACGTCCGTCTCTGGCCGGAGAATAACATTATTTGCTGTTCAGCCAGTCTTCAGCGAAATCCGGATCGGTAAAAAACTGTGTAACGACATTCCCAACGGCAATGTCTACACTTTTTTTCGCCGACAGCCGACTGAACATACTTGGCGAATAGATCCAGGCAAAATACTTCAACCCTGCTTTTTCAATCATTGGAAACCAGACCTCTCCTGTCCATTCGGCCGCTTCAGACCAGGTGCCCAAAACATTCCTGTTGTCGTTCAGGATTTTGCTGCATTGGTTGTCCTTCAGCATCTCCAGCAGCTTCATTCCACCATGTTGTACGGATTCAAAGCTCTGAAAGCCGGTCCAGTCTACATCCAGACGTCTGTGCTCCTGATGATAAGCGATCGTAATATGATCATCTTTATAATAAAGGGGCTTTTGAATAATCGGCTTTGAAGATCTTGTTTTGGAAAGCGGAAGCCTGAAATAAAAGGTAGAACCTTCTCCCAGCCTGCTTTCCAGCCAAAAGCTCCCCTGATGACGTTTTAATATCTCTGAGGAAATAAATAACCCCAGGCCAAGTCCTTCAAACCTCAGCGCAGAATTGTCTACACGGTAATAACGTTCAAACAGGCGTTGCAAGTCATTGCTGGCAATTCCAATTCCAAAGTCCTGTACAGAGACCATCACGTTGCCCTGCTGAAGCCGACTGTTGATCAGCACCTTACCTCCACCCGGCGAATATTTGACCGCATTGCTTAGAAAATTATTCAATACCTGTTCAATTCTAAAACGGTCTCCTGTATAGTTCACTTCCACCTTTTCCTGCAGCACCAGCTCATGGTCAGGAGAAATATACTGGACACTTTCTACACTTTCCTCCAGCATCTGACCGAAATCAAACTCAGTCATAGAATAAGTCATCTTACCGGCATTAATCTTGGTTACATCCAGGAGGTCGCTGATGAGCTTTTCCAATCGAAAGATATTGGCGGCAGATTTCTCCACAAAACCTTGTAGCTTCCCCATGTCGTTCGTCTTTTTCATCAGCTGATTGAAAGCCTTGATGGTGGTCAGCGGAGTTTTAAGCTCATGACTGGCGATAGAAAGAAATTCGTCCTTTTTCTGTTCATTACTTTTTTGAAGATCGATATTGGTGTTCGTTCCCATCCATAACCTTAAGGTCCCATTTTCAATCAACGGGATCGCTTTGCCTAGAAACCATTTATACGCTCCGTCCCACATCAGCAGACGAAATTCTACCATATACTCCACCTGGGTTTGCAATGCTTTTTTCCAGGCTTTCACACAACCTGGAAGATCTTCAGGGTGTACAAAACTCTCCCAGCCCAGTTCTTTAAGTTCGGCTGCATTTTTACCAAAATCAAAACAGCAGATCTGGTTCACATAGTTGATAACGCCCTCAGCTGTAGCCGTCCAGACCTGCTGAGGCATCGCATTTAAAAGAAAGCCGAGATGCTTCTCACTCGCCCATAACTCTTTTTCACGTTGTTCCACTCCCTTTTTTGCTCGAACCAGGTCAGTGACGTCAAAACTATGCTGAACAATATACTGAACCTCTCCCTCCTCATCTGCAAAAGGGGTATGGGTGATGTCCATATACCGCTGCCTGTTATGGGTTTTGTTGCCCGAATCGGGCAATTCCTGTCGTATTAAAGGCAATTGATGTGGTTTTCCTGTGCTGAGTACTTCCTGTAGGGAAGCTGCAAATCCAAGTTCATAAGGAACTGCGGGATCGGGAGGAAAAACATCAAAAATAAATCTCCCGGTGATTTCGGCGCGGTTCAGCGCCTTTGCTTTTAAATAAGAATCGCTGGCAGTAAGGATGATAAGCTCAGCTGAAAGAACAAGGTACATACCTGGTACAGTTTCGTAAGCGCTTAAAAGTTCAGGTGTGGGTAAAGTTCTATCTTTCATATCTTATAAGTGGTATAGCTTACAAGACTCATACCATTTACGCCAAAATGCGGGTATTTTCTACATCATTAACTCTCAGCTGAATTCTTTTCTACAATACTTTGCCTATTTTTACACCATGTTACTACCATTCGGCAAGACGCAATTCAGTAACCTTTTTAAAAGGACGATCTATTTTCTCATTGGTCCTCCGGGACATTTCAAATTGGAGAATCAGGTATTCAATTCTATCTGTGTCATTGCGATCATTATTGTCGGATATAATGTCCCTTTCAGCTACTATACGGGATTAAAAATAGGGACACTGATATTTTCGCTGCTGTTATTTACTTTTTGCTTCACTTATTACCTTGCACGCTATAGAAAACAACTCAAATTCAGCATTATCATTTCGTCGGTGATGGTGTTATTGATGTTAGGCAGTAACTATTTCTTTAATGCGGGAATCAGGGGCCCTTCATTACTCTCCTTCACCCTTGCCTTTTTCCTGATTATGATCATCTCACCCAGGAAACAATATGGTTTATGGACACTCCTGTCTTTAGCCACAGGCCTTGGCCTGCTGCTTTTTGAGTACAATCACCCACAATATATTCAAAGCGCCTATAGCGGCCAGTCTGCCATGTTCATTGATATGGCCTCCACATATACCATTAATATCTTTGTCATATTTATCGGTTTATATTACCTCAAGACGGCCTATTACAGGGAAAAAAGATCTGCCGAGGCGAAGGCATTGATGCTGGAAAGGATGAACCATGAAAAAACAAAATTCTTCTCCATCATTTCACATGACTTGCGCTCCCCTCTGGCTTCCATCCAAAGTTATATGGAGTTGTTCAAGATGGATATCCTGACTGAAGAAGAAAAGGAAATGATGGAAAAAAAGCTGACCAATGCAGTGACCGGTACCCAGGAAATGCTGGACAACATGCTTTCCTGGTCTAAAGCCCAGCTAAACGACGGTAGGGTAAATATGGAACTAAACAATTTAAGCCGGGCACTCCAACCAGTCATCAATATCCAGATAATGGCAGCTAAGGAGAAAAAAATTAAGCTTACCCATCAGATTGATCCTTCCATGGCGGTAATGTCTGACATACATATGCTGCAGCTGATTGTCAGAAACATCATCGGTAATGCCATTAAATTTACTCCTGAAGAAGGACTTATTCAACTTACGGTCAGCAAATCTGCAAAAAACTGCCTGATTAAAGTCCAGGATAACGGAAATGGGATCCCAAAAGAGAATAAAGCAGAGATCTTTTCTTTGAAAGCACAGTCTACCTATGGAACGGCGAATGAAAAAGGCATCGGACTTGGTCTGTTCCTGTGCAGGGAATACACACAGGCCCAGGGCGGAAAGATATGGTATGAAAGTCAGGTAGGCATTGGAACCACCTTTTACATCTCAATTCCCCTTGATGAGGAGGCGTTTTAATCCTTAGGAAATGCTGAGCTCCTGATCTTCGCTCATACCGGTATTGAAAATTATTTTAGTCGGGAATAACCTGGCTTTTTTCTCTGTGGGAAACCAGTTCCGGTCTTGATTCACAATGATGAACAGGCCCTCTTCATCTCCAAGTGCCGTAAAATTATCTTGTGCAGGTTGTTTTGAATAAACTTCCAGTCCGTATTTGGTCATCAGGGTTTCGGCTAAAAAAGGAACATCATCGGAAACCAGTCCGATTTCACTGACATGAAGAATAGATGAGCCGTCAAAAGCATGCTCAGACTGATTGTCAAGATCATACCTACAAATCAATTCCAACAGGTTTTCATTGTTATCATAGAAATAAAAAGACTTCGCGTTCCACAATTCAAAATCAGAGATTTCGGTCTCGTCAGTTACGGGCAACAAGTTGATTTTCTGCTTTAACCAATGATAAGCTTCCTCCAGCTTATTTTTGGGGATATCAAAAGCAAGGTGGTATATCGGATTTTCTTCTGTGGAGAGCTGAAAAACGATCTTGGTTTCTCCTAGTAACAAAGAGACTTCCTCTTCTTTCTCTTCAGTAAGCACCGCAGCAATAACCTGAGTATAAAACTGAACAGTTTCTGTCAGGTTATTGGTCAGCAAATGTAATTCCTTAATTTTCATATTCCTTTGTTTTATTCCTCAGCGACTAAATTAGGCATATTTCATGGTAGCAATGTCATAAACAGGTAGTATGGCAAATTTGATTTCTCTATTTCGTAATTTATAAATATTCAACTAACTTAAGCTCACCAAGATTGCTAAGAGATAAGGAGAATATGATGTCAAACACGAATACTTCAGCTAAGCCAATTCATCTTCAGGGCTCCGCCCCTTTACTATCAGTTTTTAATATGCCGGCCTCAGTTCGCTTTTACCGCGATGTGCTGGGTTTCGATGTGGTAGAAACTTCGGATAAACCCGACCGACAGGATGATTTCCAATGGGCATTGCTCAGATTAAACGGAATTGAACTGATGTTGGAACCCAGAGGGGAAAAAAGCTGTCCGAAGCCAGTTACAGCAAACGCCTGGCTGGATCGCCACGATATGTCTATCTATTTTGGCTGCAAGGAACTGGATAAAGTTTACACTTATCTGTCTTCGAGTGGGATTGAGGTACAGGAGCCATCTGTTACCTCTTATGGTTACAAGGCACTATATGTCAGGGATCCTGATGGCTTTCTACTGGTATTTCACTCGTATCCCTCAAACAAATAAAGCAGGAGACTGTTATTGATAGAAAATAATACATTATGGCTATTCCAGAAAACGCAGAGGATAACGTTCCTTTAGATGACGCACTGAATTCAGAAGCAGAAGATCAACAGAGTCAGAAAGACATCCATTCCAATGGATTTGATGAGAATTTTGACCAGCCTGAAGGACACGAGCAACCGGATACAGAAATATTAAAGCAGGCTTTTGATGCGGCTGAATCTTCATACACCTTAAATGCAGATAAAGGTATCGCACCTAAAAATGGTAAGGAGGGTGACAAGAAGAAATAACTTCCCGTCGGGTAAAAATTAAAGAACTCTGATCAAAAACTTCGTAATTGTTCAATTATGATGATCTTTGTAGTTCTTTAATTTAAACTTCATTCCTTCTTTGTTTATGTTCCGTCTTAAATTTACTTTGCCGCTGTTTATCCTCAAAATTGTCTTATTTCTATTCCCTTTTCTCCTAAATTCTTCCTTAAAGGCTCAGGTAAAGACCGGCATTTACAAAATTGATTACCGGACCGATGCTGCTTTCTTAAATAATTATTTCTCTCCCTACAATCAGCAAAATACTGACCGGACTTTCAACATCAAAACCTTTTATAACTACCAGTATAAAAACCTTGTCGATAGCAGCAATGGACTAAACTATGTCCTGATCATCAATAAAAAAAATCCCGGCAATAAGGAATTTTATACCCTTCAGATGGTCTGGCTGGCCCAATACACTCCGGAACATTTTAACCTTACCTATAGTGATTCATTGCCCAGGAAATTTGTAGGAATGGAAATCTACGTCGGACAGAAAAGGAATTACTGGAATGCCGGCCGTCCCTCCTTCAACGATGGGTTTATATGGAACCAAAATTTTGACCGCTACTCTGCCGACGACAGCTACCGTTATAAATTAAGTGATAGTACCTTCTATTCAGATTCTGATCTCTTTATTCTCAAATCAAAGAAATTTGAACTGATCTCCGATTCTGTAAAAGTAGATTCCAGCACTTATTACAGTTATCCACTAGGAGACTCCGGTTATAAAACTGCAACAAAATACCTCAGCTATAAACAGGATTTTACAACGTTTAAGCTGAAAGAAGCCAAAGCCTATCAGTCATTTCTCTACCTCCCGGCCAATGTTAAGTTTTATACCGGCCCCCTGGAACGTCCGCAATTTAAAGAACTCCAGGCCGGTGATTTTATTGCCGTTACAAAAGAAACAGAAGAATGGTACTGGGGCGAACACGTCTCAACTGATGGTAAGGTTAGTAAAGGAAGAATCTATATCAGTGATTTATGGATTGGAAAGACAAAATCACAAACCATTAACGGCCTGCGACTTCATATAAAATACAGCTCAAACCCTGAAGAAAATTCTTTCCCTGATGCTTCCGGATCAATTTCAGGCATCCGGATATATTCCAACAATAAGCTGGTTCAGGTCATTAAAGATCCAGGACTGGTAAAAGATACCGCCCAGATTATTCATCCGGTAGATGTTAATTTTGATGGTTATCCGGATTTACAAATCTATTCACATTCTGGAGGTGCAGGGCCCAACTATGGAAACAACTATTATCTGTACAACCCAAAAACAAAGCGATTTGACTATCATGCAAAACTATCTGACCTCTCACAACCGGAGATCAATGTAAAAACCAAATCCATTTCCGCTGCCTGGCGCAACGGAGCGGGAAACTATGGCTCAGAAAAATACAAGTGGATCAATCGTCAGCTAATCCAGGTAGAATATTATGAAATCCGGTATCTGGACGAAAATCAGATAGAGGAAACACATCACAAAATGATTAAGGGCAAGATGAGGAAAAAGACCCGTATTCTGAAAGACGAAGAAGCATTCTCCTCTCCACGTTGAGGATTAAAGCTTTAACAAAAAAGGCTGTCCTGAAAAACCGGACAGCCCTTGCATTTCCTTTCAGTCTGTTTACTGATATTTATTCAGGTAATCCTGCAATCCACCATTCATACCAACACCCACTGCCTCGAATTTCCATTCTCCATTTCTGCGGTAAATTCTTCCAAATTCTACTGCTGTCTCGATAGAAAAATCTTCTTCCAGCTCATATTTCATGATTTCAACGCCATTGTTGTCAATAATTCTAACAAATGAGTTTCTCACCTGACCAAAATTTTGTTTACGGGTAGCTGCTTCATGTATCGTTACCACAATACAAAGCTCCGAAACTTTGGCATCAACCTTAGTAAGGTCAACTTTTATACTTTCATCGTCCCCATCCCCTTCACCGGTAAGGTTATCACCAGCATGTTCCACTGCTCCATCAGGAGAATTCAAATTGTTATAAAAGATAAAATGCGAATCTGAAACCAGTCGTTTATCTTCACCAAGCATAAAAACTGAGGCGTCCAAATCAAAATCATGTCCGGTTGAACTGTTCGTATCCCATCCAAGTCCAATAGTGAATTTTGGGGCATTTATATTTTCCCGCTGTCCTTTTTGTAAGTTAATAGCCATAGTATTGATTTATTTTTTGCTTTATTCTCAAATATTAGGACATTATTTTACATAAACAACACCGGATTAAAATAATTTATAACAATTCTGTTAGGCAGAGACCATCTTTCTCCATATCAATGAGATATTGGTTTTAGCCCTGCTTACGTTTCACTTAACAGGCTTAAGCCAGAATTACGCAGGGTATTAGCGGAAGATAATCAAAACACAAAAACACAATTAATTTTTCAAATAAAACCCTATTGAGCTAAATCAATTTAAAGCCAATTAATATGACTAATTTTGGAAATGACAATTAAGCACCTATTAACGAAGGAACAGGAAACCTTTCTAAAGAAGCACAAGATCTCATCAGAACTATTGTTCGATGCCGAGGGGGAAGACACATCAGAAAATCTACAGAAAAGTATGACTGAAGCGGACAAGGTAATCGCCTGTAATACTGCCGCATGCAGTGAAGATGACACGCATACCTTAAAAACTATCGGAGGCTTTTGTCCACAATGCGATACGACTAAAATTGCTGCTGCTTTAAGAGAACTAAAACCCGGTTATATCTACATCTCCGGATCAAAAAGAGGAGGTTTAATAAAAATCGGTTCCTCTAATGAAGGAAAAAGCAAAACACTGACTTTAAATTTAACTACCGCAAGAGATGGTGGCTATGACGACTGGGAGCTATTATTCAGCGCAAAAACTGCCACATTGGGAAGAGTAGAGCGCATATTTCAGGAAAAGCTAAGTGAATACAAAGCAGCTTATCAGCATGAAAAAAGCGGAAAGCTACAAAATGGTGGAGAATTATACCGTTGCTCCTACCTTAAAGCCAAAGAGGCTTACCTTTCACTACAAGAAGAACATCTATTTGAATTTACTCAGATCAGTGAGAAGAAACACATCATTTCTGAATATCAATTCAAAAATCTAAAAATAAAATCGAGTACTATCGTTACCGAAGCGTAAACTTTTACACTTCCGCTGAACGAACTCAGCACTATTCAGTATCGGAACAGACTTAAAATGTTCCGATGCTGATCTGATTCCCTTTCAGATTTCTATTTCTTCAGGATCATAAAGTCGTCAAGACTGACCCCTTCGGCCTTTAGCTTTTCAAGTTCATCTTTGCTTTTCATCAATGCACGCGCAGCTTCTTTGGTAAATTCATTGCTCCCTAAAGCATAACTAGTACCATTTAACACCAGCTTTTCTGTATAACAGTCCATCAACATATGATAAGCAGCAAAATCTGTAATAGGGAAAGTCATTTTATCCCATTTTATAGCAGTGGAATTTCTTTTGGCCGTCTCGAAGGGATAACTGCAACTAAAGATTTTGGTCTCCTGAGGCGCAAGTACTTCTGTACCTTCATAGCCCTTACTGCAGCTCCAGCCATCATTCTCATCTTCAGTAGAAGAATACGCGATTACTGTGGTATAATTGCTGATTGGCTGGTCACTTTTATTGGTAAAGGCACAATAAATCACCAACTGCCCATTCAGCAGATCTGCTTTTACCGGCCTGGCTTCCAGCACATTTAATTTCGATTTCAGCTGATCGGTTTTCTGCCTTTTAAGCTCCTCAACCTTTACCTCGGCTTCCTTTTTATCAATCTTTCGCTGATGATCTGCTTTTACAAAGCTTTCGGCAAGGCTAAAAACTTCCGGCAGGGATTTACCATTGATCCTTTTTCTCACCACCTCATCGAAGGGTTTCTTTTTGTTTACCGGCTGATTTCCTCTTTCATAAATAACAGAAAGGGCCAATACCCTCATGGCAATCTCCAGTTTGTTTTTTTCCTGCTCGGTGATTCCACTCTCTATTTTCTTTCTTGACTCCTCAAATTTCTCTTTTGATCCTCCTTTGAAAACGTCCTGACACACTGCCAGAAAAGGAAAAACAATCAATAACAGGGATAAATATCTTTTCATGCGTGGGTCTGTTTTAATAACTAATCAAGGATATCAGCATTCTTTTTTCCATAATCAGGAATGTGCTTCCCTCCCATTTCCAATAAGGTAGTTTCAATCATTTCCGTCATGGCGTTTAAGGCCAGGTCATTGGGTGCTGTTCCAAAAGGCTCTTCTATTTCATCTGCAATCGCTTCCAGCGCCACAAAGGTATAGGCAATAAAAATAACAATGAACGGAGTCAGCCAGCTGAGGCTGTCGACAAAACCAAATGGCAATAGAAAACAATAAATATAAACTGTACGGTGCAGCAGGATATGATAAGTATAGGGAATCGGTGTGGAAGCAATCCGCTCACAACCTCCTACAATATCCGATAACTTGTTCAGGTTCTCATCAAAAGCCCGCTGAAGAATGGTATCTATTTTCCCGTTTTCTCTTGCTTGCTGTACCCAGATCCCCATTTCTTTCATCAGTATAATGGGCTTGTAAATTGCCGTACTTAACCTTTTAGCCAGTACAGGGTCCAGTCTTTCCCGAAGATCCTCAGTAGCATCGGTTCCCCTCAGCTGATGTTTTAAAGCATAGGTAAAAGCAATCAGGTATTTCAGGAAGGTATCCACCTCTTTCCCGTCACGGTGATAACCGCTAAAGGTAATCGCTTGTCTTGCCAGCGAGCGGGTATCGTTTAATAGCGCACCCCAAAGTTTACGCGCCTCCCAGAAACGGTCATAACTGGCATTATTCCGGAAGCCGAGAAATAAAGCCAATGCAATTCCAAAAAGAGTAAAAGGCGCCGGGCTCAGGGGAATCTTGAAATGAAAAAAGGTTCCTTTAAGGAAGACAATTCCAGCTGAAATCAGAAACAGCATCAATAAACGGGGTAACAACTGCGGTAAAACTGAGCCTCTCCATATAAAAAGCATGCTAAACCAATGTTCGTTTTTCCTTTGGATCATATGGACAAAATTAAACATTTATCGCAAACCATCTCTTTAAAACCCAATCTCATGATTAACTGTTATACAAGTATGACAGCAATAGAAACCCCGGATCATAATCGCTACTTCTCAGGAACCAGCGGCCTGTTACTCCCCTTTCCCAATAAGGAATACTACCCGGCAGAATTCCAGGATAAGAGCAGGTTAACCTATTATGGAACACTATTCAACAGCATAGAAATCAACAGCTCTTTCTATAAAATCCCAATGCCTTCCACCGTACAAAAATGGTCGGATAGTGTCCCTGAAAACTTCAGGTTCACCTTTAAGCTTTGGAGAGAAATTACCCATCATAAAGACCTGGCCTTTGATCCGGAGGCGGTATATCGGTTTATGAAAAGTGCAGAACAGGCAGGTAACAAGAAAGGCTGCCTGCTGATTCAGTTTCCGGCCAGTATCAGGAATAGCAGTCTGAGGCAATTGACACAGCTGATGCAGCATGTCAGCTTAAGCGATCCGCAGCAACAATGGAAAATAGCCCTGGAATTTCGTCACCCTTCCTGGTATCAGGAAAGCACCTACGAGTTAATGGAACAATACGGTGCCGCAATCGTAATTCATGACAAACCGGGTTCTGCAAGTCCTTTGACGGAACAACAACAGGATTTTGTATACCTTCGTTTTCATGGCCCGGAGGGCGATTATAAAGGCAGTTATACCGATGAGTTTTTAAAAGAATATGCAGGTTATATAAAGGACTGGAACGAGGAAGGGAAAACAGTATATACTTATTTCAACAATACAATCGGAGATGCACTGGGGAACCTCCAAACCCTGAACAGCTACCTTAGCCAGATTTCCGTTCAGGGCTTTTAATTCCGGTTATTTCTGAGCAGTGAGCTCATTTAACAGATTTTGTATGGCTACGTTATAACCCACCATTTCGTCTTTATACTTTTCTGTATTTTCAGCAATGGCTTTATAAGCCAGGTCGTAGCTTTTAATTCTCAGCTCACAGTATTTCTTAAGCAGGACATTCCGCTGATGAAATACTTCCGGAAGGTTTAATTTATCCAGTTCATTAATGATCGCCAGACTTTTATGCCAGTTGACGATGCCATCTTCTTTGAGCCCTTTCAGCAGCTGCTCTTTTGGCGCATCTTTTGGCAATTTATAGACTTCCAGCGCTTTAGTCTCCAGTGCGGTAAAGCGGGCAATTTTCTGATCGTAAACACCGTAATCATTTGGCATCTTTTTATAAACCACAAATGAAGTACTCAAAACAAAAAAGACCAGCAAAGCAATGGTTCCAAATTTCAAATTCAGCTGGCCTTCCTTTTTAAGACTGGGAACAAAGGCATACCCAATAATGATCCCTCCCAGAAGTCCGCCAATATGGGCTGCATTATCTATTCCGCCACGAACACCGGTTAGAAGGTTAAAAATCACAAAAACAGCAATACTGGTCAACAGAGCTTTCCTGGTATCTTTCTCGATCAGATTTGTCGTCAGCATGGCCAGAAATACGCCGTACATTCCAAAAATTGCACCGGAAGCACCTGCACTGATCGTCAGGTCATTCCACCATAAACTGGCAACACTGGCGGTAATACCGGCTAACAGATAGGCAGATATAAATCTGATTTTACCCAAATGAGGCTCCAGAAGGACACCTATATACACCAGCGCATACATGTTCATCAGCAAATGCAGGACTCCTATATGTAAAAAGCAATTCGTTAGCAATCTCCAGGGCTGACCTTCTAAAGTTAAAGGACGGAAATTAGCCCCCCAGCTGAGTAAACTCTCTGCTGAAGGCTCAAAGACATTGACTCCTGAAATGGCCATCAGGATAAAAATCAGCATGTTCAGGTACATGAAGACCGGCGTCACTATATAGCCTTTCACAGGTCTGAAAATATACAGGAACTCTTTCAAATTTTCTGCAGCTGTAGGCGGGGGAATTCTCAAAATGTCGTCTTCAGGAGGAACGAAACTAACTTTCAAGGCTTCGTATTTGGTGGAAAGCTCTTCTTCAGAAAGAGGCTCCAACTCCTGATAAGCAGCTAAAAACTGTCGTACATTTTTCTTGTTTCTACCCCAATCCATCACTTCATTTCCAACAGAAGTACTTTCGATACCTACCTCTTCTTCTTCTATCAGCACTTTCAACTCCGCATTCCAGGAAAAGGCACCTTTATCTGTATAGGCGACAACTCCAGATTCACTAAGCTGGACAATCCTCCAACCTAATTTATCAATCGTTTCAATGGCATGAACCAGAAATGAATGTCTAGTCTCTCCTTTTAAGGGAATTTCTTCTTTATATCTTGGGGTAAATCCTATTGCCATTGTTCTTTTCTTCCTGAATACTTCCTAAATATTTATCCGGCCAAAGATTGATCTTTTATTTAGGAAAAGCAATGCCCCATCAGAAGATAAGTTTTATGTAATTCAATGACACTGCCATAGGGTTGTCAGTGGCGTGTATTTATTTTACACCAGATACTCAAATAAACAACTGGATATGCAACTTAAAATAAATGAAAACGATGAGCTGATCATTAGCCACTCTCCTTCTTCTTCCGCAAGTGATTTTGATTTTTACTTCAGAAAGTGGAACATTAGAAACAGGAAACTAAAAATCAGACTGGCCGATTGCCAGGAATGGATGGAATTTGATTCAACAGAAGAGGCTGGTCCCTTATTGAAAGGTTTTGGAAATATAAACCGGTTCATCGCTGAACTGGAGAGCGGCCCTTTTGAAGGTATCGCCGTTCGGTTGTTTAATCCGCAAACCAGGTTATGGAGTATTTACTGGGCCGATAGTACTGTGGTTGCTTTTGACCCTCCGCAGATCGGTTCCTTTGATGGCAATATCGGAAAGTTTTATGCATGGGATACCTTTAATGGTCAGAAAGTTCTGGTTTTATTTCAATGGGACAAGACTGATCCCAACCGTCCGGTATGGAGCCAGGCTTTTTCTGTTGACCGTGGGAAAACCTGGGAATGGAACTGGTACATGTATGCGAGTCCGGCGGAATAAAAGACTCCGTCGTAAAACTTTTTCTTATTTCAATTTGTTAAACCGTGATGTATTTCCAAAAGAAAACAATTGAATTCAGTCTAACAGTATCATTATCACAATGGGTAAGAAAACAATCATTATCAACGGGGAGAATTTTTCAGAATTAGAAACATTTTATACAGAAACAGATAAAGTCCTGAGCAAAAACCTGGACTGGCAAACCGGACATAACCTTGATGCATTCAGTGACCTGCTGGAAGGCGGTTTTGGAGTCCACGAATATAAAGAACCAATAAAACTCATCTGGAAAGATTTTTCAAAGAGTCAGCTGGACCTGGGTAAAAAGCTATCCGGTAAACTGGTCAGGATCATCCGGGAACACGATCATATTGAATTTTCTACCATAGAATAAGAGATCAGTGAAAAACAAAGGGCTTTTCTGTTATATAGAAAAGCCCTTTGTTTCATTCATTCCGATAATTATTTCAGGTTGATATCTACCAGAATGGGAAAATGATCAGAAACGAATTTACCGTGATAGGTATCCGTTAATATTCCCCATCTTTTTGCAGTGATTCCTTTACTTACAAACACGTGATCAATAATTTCATATCCTCCTACGTCCCTGCCCCAGGAATTAAAAGAAGAATTGTTGACATAAGGATATTTCACCTGTGTGTAGGTATCTCTTAGCAGGCCGGAATTAGCCAGGGTCAGATACCATTGACTTTTTTGTCCGCCATTCAGGTCCCCGGTAAAAATAGCCGGACTGCTTCCGGCAATTTCTTTGATTTTCTTCAGCATCAGTTTTCCACTCTCTACCCTGGCAATTTTTCCCTGATGGTCAAAATGCGCATTAAAAAAATAAAACTTCTTTCCGCTTTTCAGCTCTTCAAGATGCACCCAGCTGCAAATCCTGTTGCAGCAGGTGGCATCCCAGCCTAAGCCTGGTTTATCCGGGGTTTCCGACAACCAGAAGTCACCTTTATTTAATAGCTTAAATTTGTCCCTGCGGTAGAAAATAGCAGAATGTTCACCAGCATCCTTGCCGTCATCCCGGCCAAGACCATAGTGTGTAAATTCAGGCAGTAAACTGTCCAGATCGGCAATCTGGTTTTTCAACCCCTCCTGGGTACCAAAAACATCGTATTGATGAAAACGGACCAGGTTGGCTGCTATCGGTCCTCTGTTTGTCCATCTGTTGCCTTCATCCCCGGCATTGTCATAACGCAGGTTAAAGGAGCCAACAGTTAGTTTCTGAGCAGAAGCAATCATGCTGATTCCGCTCAGCAATCCGGTAAATATAAAGTGTCTTAGTTTCATAAAGTATAATCTCTTAAAATGTTAACAGGATCCGTTAAAACCCGATCCAGTCCGGGTGTTGTTTAAGGTTGGTATTAAATACCACATCTGCTTCCGGAATCGGATAAACATAATGTCTTTGTTCAAAAATACGTGGGGCGGTAGTCAGCCAGGTCAACTCTCCATAAGTATCATTTGATAATCGCTGAGGGTTATCCTGTCCGTTAATCTTTGCCGCAACATTGACATAAGTTACCCCTGGTACTTTTGTCTCCGGCATGACCTGATAAAAGCAGACATCCATTACTCCATCTTCATTCAGGTCCATTGGTACATTCAATGCCGGAACATAAAACCCATTCCAGACTTTGGTCATTAATACACCTCTTTTCCACCTCACAATATCGTCAAAACGAAGACCTTCCAACGACAACTCAATACCGCGTTCCCTGCGGATTTCCAAAAGTACCGCATCAGAAATATCAGGAAAATAATTGGCCTTCAGGTAAGGATCGGCAGAGATTGGTTTAGCTGTTGTTCCTCCGGTAATTCCTGCCCTCTGGCGTAATGCTCCTATTGTTGTTGCCCAGTCGGCATCGCTAAACCCGCCTAATTCGGCTTTTGCTTCTGCATAGTTTAATAATATTTCGGCATACCGCATTAAAGAAATAGAGTTGATATTCTTTTCCCCCCCATCATAACCGGTTTCATCAAGTACCCATTTAATAGGCTGATAACCGGTATAAGTATAGGAGAATATCGGAGGAGCTGCCTCAGGTGTCCCACCGTTTAAGCGCTTGTAACTTCCCATTCTGATGGTTTGCTGTAAACGCTTATCCCTTCCTTTTACCTCATCCTTAAACGGAAGCGTCTGATAACCGGCCCGGTCGGTAAAAGGTGTACCATCAATATTTAAATAGGTATTGATAAACATTCTTGTGAAGCTGATCCTGGAGCCATAAGTGGCACTTGTCCACCACCAGTTGGCATCGTTATAAACCGCAAGATTAGCATCTGTTACCGAGGCAAGCATCACCTCAGTAGCCACCGGAGCCGTACTGATGAAGAGGTTCCTATAAGCCATATCTGTTCCTCCGGCAGTATTCAGTGAGAAACCACCTTTAGTCATCACCTGCTGTGCAGCATCTACGGCTTCTTTTAACCAGCGCTCAGCACTTCCTGTTAATGCGGCTTCGGTGTGGTATTTACGGTATGTCCCTTCATACAGGCAGATCCTGGACTTAAAGCCGAGCGCCACATATTTAGTAATTAATGAACGTGAATTATCTGTTGTTTTCGCAATGTGCTCACAGGCATAATTCAAATCTGCCAATACAGAATCCATGACCAGGCTACGGGAATCTCTTCCTTTATAAAGGTCCGGATCGTCTACTTTAAAAGTTTTGTTGATCCAGGGTACATCCCCGAAACGCCTTACTTTATCATAATAAAAATAAGCCCTGAAGAATCTTGCCAACGCCGTGTATTGTATCCTCACAGCAGCAGGTACTTTAGGGTCATGGTTGTTCTCCAGAAAATAGTTAATGTTTCTCAGGTTATCCCATTTCCATCCATCACTTTGTCTTGAACCAAAAGCACCTGGTATCAGGAAGTTAGGCGCCTGACTGCGCGCGCCATAATCAGACATGGCATCTCCTTTATGGGCATCCGACGCCCTGGGCAAAAGCTTATAAAATGAATTGGCGTACAGTTCCAGGCCTTTTTCATTTCCAAAAACTGCAGCATTGGTTGCGGTATCCTGTGGCAGCTGATCTAATTTTTTACATCCGGAAAATAGAATTCCGATGGTAAAAAGCCACAATATGATTTTTTTCATATCTGTATTTTTTAAAATATTACTCATTTTCCTGTCCGGTTAGAATGTTGCAGATAAACCTAAACTGAAACTTTTCAGGATCGGGTAATTGTTTCCATTACCCGAACTCTTATCAGGATCTGTTTCTAATACCCGGTCTGACTTGCCGATATTCTCGACATCCAGATCTCTGGTGATTTTATATAAAGGAGACCAGGACCAAAGGTTTTCTCCGGTAAAGAAAACTTTCAGGTTGCTCAGTCCTATTCTTTTTATAAAGGCAGGTGGTACATTGTAACCAATCTGCAGATTTTTCATTCTGATATAGGCTGCATTCTGAAGGTATTTCGTTTGCACCTGCGTCAGCGTTGCCGATCCATTCTGGGCGATATAGCCCCTGTATCTCGGGAAATAAGCATCCGGATTCTCGGGAGTCCAGATATTGCCAAGCTGAGATTTCGGAACTTTATTATACGGACGGTTGTATTGTCCCCAGAAAGTTCCGTTTTCAGAACCCGGATACCAATCCATCTTACCTACACCCTGGAAAAAAGTGCTGAAGAAAAAGCCACTCCAGTCCGCGCCAAGAGAAATCCCATAGGTATAGCGGGGTGTGGAATTTCCGATAATCTTCCGGTCTCCGGGATCATTTACCGTATTGCTTCCGTTATTGATCACTCCATCTCCGTTCAGGTCAGCAAACCTGATGTCGCCGGGAAGTATTTTCCCGGTATTGGATGATTTATACAATACCTGATTGGGTGAACTGGCGATATTTTCTGCGGTATAATAACCATCAGTTACAAATCCCCAGATCTCGCCTACCGTTTGCCCGGCATAATAGCTGTTGTTATCGCCAAACCTTTTCTCCACGTTATTGAATTTGAGAATCTTGGCGGTATAATCAGACAGGGTTAAACGCAGGGAATAATTAAACGGTTTAGCATCGAGGTCAAATTTATCATTCCAGGAAACGCTGGCTTCCCATCCTTTGGTCTTTAAATCCGCATAGTTTCCCTTAGGAACGCCGATCCCAAATACAGCCGGAAGGGTCATACCTAAAGTGAACATATCCGTGGTTTTACGGATATAAGCATCTCCGCTAAAATTTAAACGGTTATTCAGAAAAGCAATGTCCAGTCCGAGGTTTTGGGTGGTAGAAGTTTCCCAGGTCAGACCATCTGGTATCACTCCCGGCTGGTTCGTCTGTTGAGGACGTACGCCATTTAATACCCGGTCCGACTGAGAGATCATGAATTTCTCCATAAAAGCATAGGAACCGATATTACCATTGCCCAAAGAACCATAAGAAGCCCTGATTTTTACATCGGTGATGGCATTCGGATTTACTTTCCAGAAAGGCTCCTTACTCAGTCTCCATCCGGCAGAAACCGATGGAAAAAAGGCATAGCGCTGATTTGCCGGAAACTTTGATGAACCATCATAACGTCCGTTAAACTCAACGAGATAACGGTCTTTAAAAGCATAATTTAAACGGTAAAAACCACCTACAATAGCCCATTGATCATATCCTCCGTCGGTCGTGATGGACTGTCCCAGCGCAAGGCTGATGTCTTTGGCATCTTCGAAAATCAGACCATTCCTTACCGTTTCCAGGCGTTTATAGGTGGATTGCTCATAATTGTATCCGGCCAGAACTTTTACGTAATGGTCCTTTCCAAAATCAGGTTCATATTCTCCATAGACGTTGGTAGCCAGGTATTGTGTAGTCCGGTATAGGTTCTGCAGGTCATTGTAGTTCGTCCCTACATACTCAATCACTCCGGGTTTTCTGCTATAAGGAACGGGAACGCGCTTTCTGCTTTCATTATTATTGGTATTCTGAATGGTAAAATCTCCTTTTACCCGGAACTTATTGTCGAAGAAATTACTGCTGAAGCCAGTCGTATTCCGGAACACCTTTTTGTCCATATCAATGCCGTTCTTGCCATAATAGAAATCTCCTACGGTATAAGCTGCGGAATAGGTTAGGGTCCCATCCGGATTAAACATAGGAGCAACGTTATGCCCTTCATCGGCAATATTTCTCCAGATTCCACCACCCTCACCCACATTCACCGGATTGTGGTACTTTACAGCAGAGTAATCTGCATTGTTGTAAACCTTTAACCAGGGATACAATTCAACCGAGCCCTTAGCCCTTACATTATACGACTGATAATCGTCGGAATTATACCGGAATAAACCCGATTGTGTAAAGGAACGCCCTGAAACGTAAAAATCTGTTTTTCCACTTCCACCGGACAGGGAAATATTCTGATCTGTGGCGTTGTTGTGATCCTTATACAACTGACCATACCAATCCGTACTGTCGTAGTATACATACTCCCCATTACTGTTGATTTCGTATTTCGGTAAACTCGGGTCCATAGACCTGCGTTTCAATTCTTCCAGATATGCCGGAGAAAATTTTACCGTTTTATTGATGTTCTGGGGTGTTTGTGAATAGTCATTCCAGGCAGACCAGGCATCGTTAAACATACTGGCAAAAGTGTAACCATCGGTTACATAATCAGGCACAGTAGTCGGTTTCTTGATCGATTGCGAAATGGTATAACTAATGGAAGTCCTTTCTTTCGCCGGACTTTTAGTCGTGATTAAAACCACCCCAAATGAACCTCTCGCCCCATAAATAGCGGCAGAAGCAGCATCCTTAAGAACAGTAACATTGGCAATATCATTTGGGTTGATCCTGGAAGGATCTCCTTCTACCCCATCAATGAGGACCAGGGCATTCCCACCCTGTCCGATAGAGGTTGTTCCCCTGATGTTATAAGCCGGGGATTGAATCGGTTTTCCATCTCCAATGTTCAGGTTCAAATTCGGGATCATGCCTTGTAAACCTTGGGCAAGATTCGGAACTGCCCGGTTTTCCAGCATCTTTGAGGTGACCTGGTCCACAGCCCCGGTTAGGTTTTCCCTTTTCTGAGTACCATAACCTACCACAAGAACCTCATTCAATGTTCCGGGCTGAGCTGTCATGGAAACATTCAGCGTAGTGGTCTCTCCGGCTTTTACATTTACCTTGGTTTGGGTAACAGTACCATAAGAAATATAACTTATGGTCAGGGTATAAACCCCGGGCGCAGCGCTGACCGTATAACTCCCGTTGACATTGCTTTGTACCACCGCATTTAACTCCATAATCTTAATGGTTGCGCCGGGCAGGGGCCCGCCGCTTTCATCGACCACCTTACCACTGATTTTACCGGGTTCCTGATTACGAAGAAGTGTGATCATTCCCGGCACCTCCTCTCTAAAGGTAATATCGGTTTCCCGTAAAATGGAACTCAGGATAGCTCCCACTTTCTTCTGATCAAAATCCATTTCTTCAATTTTGATCTTCCTAAGGTTAAGGTAAGCCGGATCATAGGCAAAGTCGACTCCGCTCTTTATCCGCAATTGTTCAATTACCTGAAGCAGGTTCTCTCTTTTAAAAGAAATGTCAATTCTTTTATCCAGGGCTTGTCCGTTGGTACTTTCTGCAAATAGTACCTGCGAGCAGCCAATAATAGAGCAATAAATGAGAAGGGTATAACGCATAATTTTCTGCAATAGCAGTAAATGTTTTTTCATATATTTGATACATTATTGATAAATAAGATTTTTTTAAGATCCAACAGACCGAGGGTCTCAAACTACTTGCTGTTGAATTTATCGCTCCGGATCTGCTTCAGATCCGGTTTTTTATGGGTTAGTAAATCACTATTTCATTCTTTATCCTCCTATATTTATTCTGATGAACGGAACAGATTATTTTCAATGTTTCTGTTAAGGAACGGCTTGACCTGATCTGTAAATTATAGACATAACCGGCGGTCTGTTTATTCCCGCTGCGTATTTTTACACCATAATTAATCCGTATGATCTTTGCCAGTTCATCAAATGAAGCATGATTCAGGTTAATGACATTCTGGAACCAGGTCTGGTGCTCCCGGGTTGCAAAATCACCGACTTTCCATTGTTTATTTTCTGAATTGTAACGAAGCCGCTTCCCGGGAATCAGGTCGTCCAGCCGGTCTTCACCATGGCTCACCCTGACCTTTCCTTCACTTACACTAACTTCGGTAAGGGCTGCAATCTGCCTGTTTAGGCTGAACTTCGTTCCCAGCACCAGCGTCCTCACCTGTCCGCTATATACAGTGAAGGGGTGTTGAGGGTCTTTTGTGACTTCAAAAAATGCAAGTCCCTGATCCAGATAAACGGTTCTTTCTGCTGATTTTGCAAATGATAAAGGAATCCTCAACCGTGTTCCGGGATTCATATGTATAATAGTAGAATCTTCCAGAATGACTTTCTTGTACGCTCCTGCACCGGTTTCCACAAGTTTAAAATCCTGTGCTAAACCAGGTTTGGCCGATTTCTTAAGAAAAGGTTTCCCAAGGAAAAAAGCAGAAAGGGCAATCGCCAATACAGCTGCATATCTGTAAAATTGCCGGAGTGATATTTTTTTGATCAGCGGAGGGTTTCTATGAGCCTGGATCGCGCTCTTCATCTCCTGTCTGACCTGCTCTTCTTCAACAGCGCTGGAAAATGGTTCTGCTTCATCTTCCTTATCATAGGAATGATACCAGGCTTCTATGAGTTTTTGTTCTTCCTCATTTGCTGCTCCGTCAATATAACGTGCTAATAATTTTTTAAACTGATCTGGTTCCAACCTGGCTCTACTTTTATAACAAGTACCGGCAAAACCAGAAAACTACTTTTAGAAATCATTAAACTTATGTTAACTAATCATACGCTCCGGAAATTTATCTCCTAACTTTTTCCGCAACCTTCGCATAGCTTCAGAAACGTGATTGGAAACGGTTTGCTCGGCAAGGTTTAATTTTTCAGCAATTTCTGAGGTAGATAAATGGGCATTTCTCATAAGATAGGCATGCCGCATCTTTTCAGGAAGTTCCCTTATTTCAGTTTCTATCAGTTTTTCAAGGTCATAATAATCAGACAGCTCATGAATAGAAACGCTAGCCCGCTCCAGTTTTTGCAGGGTATATTCCATCACCCGTTCTTCCATTTTTTCGGCTCTGAAATAATTCAACACTTTCAATTTTACCGCTCCGAATAAAAACTGATCCAGAGAAGTATGGATCTCTAAAGCATCTTTTCGCTCCCAGATGCTGATAAAAACATTCTGCACAATATCCTTGGCAGCGTCTTCATCTTTTACCCGGCTAAGGACATGGATATAGAGTCTTTTCCAGTATTGTTCGTACAAAAGGTCATAAGCAACCTCATTGCCCAATTTTAACTGCCGGACAAGTTCCTCATTATTTCCACTACCTTGAAGCATATCCCAAAAGTAGAAAACCAATATAAACAAGATGTTAAGTTATGCCTATCAATGCTCGTGTACACCAGGCTGGCGCAAAATATAACCGGTCTTTGCTTTCTCCCGGGCGACCATTTCTTTGACTTCCTGAAGCAGTTTTTTCGCATCATACACAATCCCGTCTTTAATGGTATACTTCACCCCGCCAACCCTGACAGCTTCATTTTTAGCATTCAGTTTAATGGCTCCGGTTCCGTACAGGACCTGCAGGTTTTTCAGAGGATTTTCCTCTACGATCACAAAGTCAGCAAGCTTGCCAACCTCTACACTTCCGAGATCTTTCTCCAGTCCAAGGGCCTGGGCCCCGTTCATCGTTGCAGCTTTTATAATTTCCAAAGGATGAAAACCGGCTTCTCTCAGTAACTCCATTTCTCTGACATAAGCAAAGCCAAACAACTCGTATATAAATCCGGCATCAGTACCCACGGTTACCCTTCCCCCTTTGTTTTTATATTCATTGATAAAGGCCATCCACAACCGGTAATTATTTTTCCAGTTGTTCTCCTGCTCCGTTCCCCAGGAATGCCAGTAGGAACCATGGGAGTTCCAGCTTGGGCTATAAAACTCCCATAATTTAGGCATGGTATAGTCTGCATGCCATTCCACTGTTCTTGCCCGCATGAGGTCGCGGTTGGCCTCATAAATATTGAAAGTCGGATCTAAGGTAAAATCCAGGCTCACCAGTTCCTGAATCACCTGTTTCCATCGATCTGAAAAAGGGGCAGCAGCCTGTTTCCATAGCGTTCCGGCCTCGCCGAAACGATCCTGCTCATTCTGATAATTGTAGTCCGGAGAGTAATCCTGCACGGTACGGTCTGTAAACATGGACTCGGGTAAACCATACCAATGCTCCAGGGAGGTCATTCCCGCCCTTGCACTGTTCAGGGCATTCCAACGCCCAACATCGGTTTGTGCATGATGCGCCATAGACCTTAACCCTAATTTTTTGTTCTCATCAAGGGCCGCAGACATCACCTCCGGAGAGGCCCCGAAGAACTTAATTCCATCCGCTCCTTTTTTTGCATTTTCACGGGTCCAGGCCCTGGCTTCGGCAGCAGTGGAGATGCTGGTCTTGCTTCCTTGTCCAAATACAGTATAGGCCAGTATTCTGGGTGCAGTAATCTCATTTTTTGCGCTTTTCTGCTTCTCTTCCAGCACCCAGTCCAGCCCATTCATAGAACCTGGTTCCCGGATGGTCGTTACCCCATGGGCCATCCACAATTTAAAAACGTAATCTGCATCAGACCCTTTTTCGGCACCACCAATATGGGCATGCATGTCAATAAAGCCAGGCATCAGGTACATCCCCTCTGCCTGTAACTCCTTACCTCCGGCTTTCAGTTTAGGTCTTCTGGCTGGATCTATCGGCAGTCCGGGAGACCCGACACCGCGTACGGATACAATCCTGTTCCCCTCCACCACAATATCTACCGGCCCCATTGCAGGAGCTCCTGTACTATTGATCAGGGTTACCCCACGAATGATCAGCTGAGACCATGGCCCATCTCCCTCTTTTCTCGGAGCTGCCTTTTGTGGCTGTCCGAAAACATGAAGCTGAAGGAGGATAAAAAACGATAATGACATCCATTTAACACCTGTTTTCATTTGCGCTAAGATTAAGATTTACGATCGTGTCCTGAAAGGTAAAATACCGGAATGCCGATCAGCACCAGGACCAGTCCCCAACCACAAGTACTGGTCTTGTAATATAAAAGCCCTCCGCTTAACACGGCGGCACAGATCATATATAATGCCGGAATCAAAGGATAACCAAAAGCTTTATACGGGCGATCAGCATCCGGGTATTTACGTCTTAATATGAAAATCCCTCCAATGGTAAGGATGTAAAAAATCAGCACTACAAAAATCACATAATCCAGAAGGTCGCCATACCTGCCCGTCAGGCATAAAGCCGATGCCCAGATACATTGCGCCCATAAACCCCAGCCTGGAACCTCAAATTTATTGAGCTTTCCGGCCTGCTTAAAGAACAGTCCGTCCTGTGCCATTGTATAATATACCCTGGCACCCGACAGGATCAGTCCGTTGTTACAGCCAAAAGTAGAAATCATGATCATCACCGCAATCACCAGTGTTCCGGCAGTCCCGAAAATATACTGAGAAGCAGCCACAGCTACCCGGTCTGCTGGTGCAGCTGCAATTTCCTGCATAGACAATACCGCCGTATACATAATATTGGTGGATACATAGATTACCGTTACAATCAGCGTCCCCAGAAAAAGGCTTAAGCCAATGTTCTTGCGTGGATTTTTAATCTCTCCGGCGATGAAGGTAACATTGTTCCAGGCATCGCTGGAAAATAACGAGCCAACCATTGCCGAAACCACCGCAGCAAATAAGGTGGCCCCACCAATGTTCACCGCTGTCTGTGTTTCCGGATTCCAGTTAAATGGAGTGAATACCTCAGCCCAGTTGGCATTCCAGACTTCAGACCGGAATGCAAACAGTAGCCCCGTAATGATCAGTCCGAAAAGAGATAAGATCTTGATGACGGTCAGCAGGGTTTGAATAATTTTACCATTCTTTACTCCCCTGCTGTTGATCCAGGTCAAGAGGATAATCGTGACAATGGCGACCAGCTGAGCGGCATTGATTTTAAAACTCCCTATCGCATACAGGATGTGCTGGTCTCCCAGGGGCTCGTAAATATAGGCGGCAAACTTAGCAAAGGCAACGCCTACGGCGGCAATGGTGCCGGTTTGGATCACCATAAAAAAAGACCAGCCATATAAAAAGGCAACCAGTTTGTTGTAAGATTCCCGCAGGTAAATATATTGTCCTCCTGCTTTTGGATACATTGCAGAAAGCTCTCCATAGCTTAAAGCCGCCATAAGTGTGATGACCCCGGTCAGGATCCAGATGATGATGAGCCATCCCGCGCTTCCTACATTTCTGGTAATATCGGCACTAACGATGAAGATTCCGGACCCGATCATAGAACCGACCACCAGCATGGTGGCGTCCAGCAGACCGAGTTCCCGCTTCATTTCATGATTTTCAGTTTGGTTTTCCATTTTTTGACGGAGCTCATTAGGTGGTGAATGGTTATTTTTTTGATTTCATTTTTAATTCAGAGAGGCTCGCTCTTAAAGCATCGGCCTTTGCCTGCTGACCCGCAACAGTATAATTACTGATCAATTCGGAATAGGCATTAAACAAATAAGGATTGGCAACAACAGCCTGTTCATAACTGCTGGCAGCCTCTTGTTTCTGTCCGCTGGCATCCATCAGTTTCCCCCTGGTATACAGGTAATCTGCCCGGTAAAAAGGATCTCCTTTTTCTGTGATCGCCTTAAACTCAGTTTCAGCCTCCTGCTGATGTCCGGTAGCAACCAGCAACAACACATACCTTAACTTATCAGCATCCCTTACCGGAGTTTTGCCTTTTAAAAAGGGTTGAAGATACTCCTCAGTACCTTCCTTATTTCCCTGAGCAGCATAAAATGCCGCAATCCGCAGGTTATAGTCAGATCTTGCATTGCCGGAAGCCGCAAGAATCCGCTGGGCTTCTTTCAGTGTACTGATCGCTTCATCGTATTGTTTGTTTACAGCCAGCGCATCGGCATACAGGTTTCTGTATTCAAAATTCTGTGGTTTTTGTTCCACCAGTCTCCTGAGCACAACCACCGGTTCCTGCTCACCCAATCCGGATTGAAGGGTTGCAGCATAGGCCAATGCATCGTCGCGCCGGTCTCTGAGGTAGGTGGATACGGTTGCCCCGCTCTTTCCATATTCCATGGCTGCTGCTATCGCTTCGGGAATCATTCCGTTTCGTTTATACATTTCCCGCAGCTGCATATTGACCCTTGCCAATTCCTGATAATCATCTTCCAGCTGGAAAGATTTTTTTAGATAAAAGGCCTGTTGCTCAACCGCCTCCTTCTGCGCAATTTCACCAGCCGCAAACCTGGACGCCACCAGTCCGGCGTAAGCGGAGTAAACCGGAGCATACTTCGCATCCACATTTTCCGCTTTTTTGAGCCAGTCGCCAGCCCCATTAAAGTCCTTTTGCTCTATTTTCAACTGTGCATAGTTCAGGTAAGCAGGGAGGTATTTCTGATCATATACCAATGCGGTGTCCAGATAGGCTGCTGCCAGTGCAGCGCTTTTTTGTTTGGCTTTATTGCTCAGGTTCAGGTATACCTGAGACCAGTTACTGGCCATAGCGTCTTTATCTCCCGCAAGGTAGGCACGCTCCTTTTTAACCAGCCCATCCAGAAAACGGTACATTTCGGGATCTTTGGTTTTGAGATCTGAAGTGGTATTCATGGATTTAAAATCCAGGGGATGCACTTTTACGGGCTCAAAATAGGCCGGATAAGTCTGGGCAAGATATTCACTCTCATTGTTCTGCGAGTAATAATCCAGGGTACGTTTCTCTTTCATCGCCTGATAATACAGGGACCTGATCTTCCGGTTTTCGGCATCGGTCAGCACACGCCCATGAAAGAGGTGAACATATTCATGGAGGATCACATTTCGTTCCAGGAAAGCACCGCGTTCCACATATTCTATAGCCGCGGCACCGCTTCCTACTCCACGGATGTCCATCCATTGCCGGTTGTCAAAAGTCGTCATATAACGGAAAGACGGAGAGTTCATCGTGATCGCCAGGTCATTGTGCAATGGCGGAATCCGAAAGGCATTGTCTTGTTTAGACAGAAAAGGAAAATACACCACTGCCGTAAACAACTGGTTCCAGGCCATGGCTTTCACCGTCTCTCCGGGGTAATAACTCACATCCGGGAATACTTTCTGGAAATTAACCATATCCGTAATCTTAGTGGTATTCAATTGATTTGAAATCGAATCGTATACAGCCAGATAAGGGATGCGCTTGGATTTGATCACGGCAGATAATCCATTATGAGCAGGCCCGTAATGTTTTTTCCTGGAGAGGATTGCCCGGAAAATGCGCTCTGCAGAATCGAGTCTTGCTTTGCGGTCCATATCAAAAGCGATATAATAGATCGACGCCCTGTGCATTCCCGGAAGCACCGAAGCAGGGTATTGTTTTTCTACAAATCTGGTAGTCTGGATTGCATCCTGCACTTTATTCTGACGGACCTGGTCATCGGCTTTTTCCAATGCTTTCCGAACCATATCATCGTCCTTTTCTGCATAGTCTGCGTAAGTGAGGTTGGTATGTCCATTTCCCCAATGCCAATGTGTCTGAAAATGCAAAGGATTGATGGCCAAAGCAAGCTCCCATTGAGCAGCCATCGCGTTCAATTGTCTGGCATCTACCCTTCTCCAGATGGCATAACCATAGCTAAACCGGGCATCTGCATTATAGGGATCGATCTCCAGGGATTTCTTCAATGGGGCCTCGGCAAGGTCCGGTTGCTGATCCCAGAAATACACATCGGCTTCCAGCAGATAAGCGCCTGCACTTTTGGGATGTTCCTGAATCATCTTTTTCGCAATCCTCAGGGCTTCTTTATAATTCTTTTGCAGCAGCCTTGCCCGGCCCAGCATCAGCCATAATTTCTCAGAAGACCGGACTTTTAAGGCCTGCTCACATAGCTCAGCAGCCTCTGGCAATCTCCAGGCCTGGATTTCAAGAAATGCTTTCAAAACGATGGCCGTTTCATTTTTTGGCTCTGCCTTCCTCACCTCATTCACCAGTACTTCCGCTTTTTTCAGTTCGTTGCTGAGGATCAGATAATCTGCCGACAGCAGTTTGTAGTCGGCAGAAGCAGGTTTATGGGCTGCAATGGCTGCAGTTGCCTCTTTCCACATTCCCAGCTGCAACATCCTCCGAATCCCTTCCACCTGCTTACCCGAAGCAGAAAATTCTTTCAGGGTCCGGGCTTTTAATGCCGATAAATCCTTTAAAGCCCGCCCGGCACTATCCGGACTAAGGGTTTGTGCAGAAAGGCCGGTTACATTCAGGCAGATCAGACAGGACAGGTAAAAATTGATTCTTTTCATAGCAACACTAATTTAGGGGGGCGGCATTAATTTCTTTCATGACTTCATCATATACCCGGTCTGCATCTTTCTTCACCTGCAACAATGATGGTTTATGAACGTATAACATGTGCCCGGCTTCATAATAGGTAAAATTTACGTTTTTCTTTTGTTCCGGCCTCAATCCCATCGTATTAAAAGTATACTCAGCGGCAAAATAAGGGGTAGCAAGGTCATAATAACCGCAGAGTACCCAAACCTTAAGATAAGGGTTTACAGCCATGGCTTTCCTTAATGACTCGGCCACATTTAAGTAGCGGTTCTGTACATTATTATAGTTCCATGGCTGAACCCTCCCCCCGAGAATTTCATAAGGCAGGTCATTCTTAAACTTCAGCTCTGCCCTCACATAATGATTAATTGCCGCACTGTATGGACCGGATATGGTGCCATCGTTACTGGGATCAAACTCCGGAGCAACACCCACATCGTTATAATCACGCCCGGTAAAACGACTGTCCAGACGCCCTACAGTAAGTCCTTCTGTTCTTCTCAGCTCCTTATCAAATTTATGAATGTCTATCCTCAGGTTGGTCTGACGGATGTATTCCTGTGAAAGTCCGGTATAACGGCTCAGCTTGTTCACGATACTGGTATACTCCTCAGCGCTCAGCTCACTGCCTTTCATCAATGCGGTATGGTATTCACCCAGGGCAAATGCTTCCGCTTCTTTCAGGGTACTTTTCAGGTCCCGCTGCAAGTCCGCAGCTAATTTCTTATGGTACCAGGCCGTTGCAGTATAGGTAGGCAGAAACAAAGGAAAAGGCAGGTCATTACCAATGTCAAAACGGGCGGTCTGCATATTGAGAATAGAACTGATCAATACCACTCCGTTCAGGTAAAATTTATATTTACTCTGCAGGTATTCCGACAGACCGGCGGCACGTGTGGTTCCATAGCTTTCTCCAGCCAGGAATTTCGGCGACTGCCACCTGTCGTACCTGGTCGCGTAAAGGCGGATGGCCTCTCCCATGCTTTGAATATCTTCCTCATAACCATGAAATTGCTTGTCGTTTTCTCCGGTCACGGCCCTGCTGTACCCGGTAGTTACCGGATCCAGGAAAACCATATCGGTCTTATCCAGCCAGGAGTATTCATTGTCAACATACCGGTAAGGCGGAGGCAATACATCGCCTTTATCAGACATCAATACCCTTTTCGGACCAATGATCCCCATATGTAACCATACCGAAGAAGATCCCGGCCCACCATTAAAGGTATAGGTCATCGGCCTGCTCTTACGGTCAGTAACGCCGTCTTTGGTATAAGCCACAAAGAAAATATTGGCTTTGGGTTTCCCATCTTCAGTAGCCAGCTGAAGATAGCCGGTTGTAGCGGTATAATTGACCAGCTGCCCCTTTATGGTGATGCTGTGTTTGGTCGCCACCGGAGCGGGTATATGAGGAGAATTGGAAATGATGTATCCGTTTGGATCAAGAGGTAAGGCGACAACAGGCGCAGTTTTACTTTCCGCAGAAACCGCCGTTACCGGCGCTACCTCAACGGCTCCTCTACCGCCTCTTGACTGCGCATTGCTGCACAGTGCGGCCCCGGCCAGCAGTCCGGATAAAATAGTGCATCGAATAGGTGATCTCATCTTCATAACTATTTAATTTCTTGTAAAGTGTTGGTGTAAAAAGAGTCGGCATCTACTTTCATCTGCTTTAAAGAAGGCATATGGATATAAAGCATATGACCGGCTTCATAATAGGTGAAATTGATATTCTTAGCCTGTTCCGGTCTCAGTCCCATATGGTTGATCACGTATTTAGAGGCATAATAAGGAGTGGCAAAATCATAATAACCACCAAGCACCCACACCTTCATTGAAGGGTTTACAGACATCGCCTGTCTCATATACTCGGCTACATTCAGGTATTTATTCTGGACATTGCTGTAATTCCAGCGCCCGACACCGCCGCCAAGGATGTAATAAGTCAGGTTATTGGTATAATTCAGCTCTTTTCCAAAATAACTCAGCACTCCGGCAGTATAGGGCCCTGATATGGTTCCTGTATTGCTGGGATCGTATTCTGTAGATGAACCGGTATCATTGTAATCAATTCCGGTAAAACGGGAGTCCAGACGGCCCACAGTCTTTCCTTCGTCCCTGAGCAGCTCTTTGTTGTACTGAGGCAGGTTAATCCTCAGGTTGGTTTGCCGGATGAAACTTTCCGACAGTCCGGTGTATTTACTGAGCTTGAGGACTACGGAAGTATACTCCGCTGCAGTCAGCCGGTCGCCTTTCATCAGTGCGGTGGCATATTCGTTCATGGCAAAAGCCTCCGCTTCGGCTGTCAGTGTCTTCAGATCCTTTGCCTGCATTTCCGGGCTCAGTTGTTTATAATACCAGGAGGTTGCCGCGTAACTGGGAAGGTATAAGGGATAAGGAAGGTCATTTCCGATGGCGAAATTGATGGTCTGGAAATTGAGTACCGCAGAGATGAGCACAATTCCATTGACATACATCTTAAAAGCACTTTGCAGGTAGTTTGATAAGCCCGCTGCCCGGGTTGTACCATAACTCTCTCCCGCCAGAAATTTAGGAGAACCCCAGCGTTTATTCTGGGTAGTATACAGTTTAATAAATTCTCCCACCGACTGGATGTCTTCGTTATAACCCTGAAATTCACTTTTATCCACTCCCGGAGCTGCCCGGCTGAAACCGGTTCCCACAGGATCTATAAACACAAGGTCGCTATGGTCCAGCCAGGAGAACTCATTATTGGTATAGGAATAAGGGGGAGTCAGGGCCTCACCTTTTTCAGACATCACAATTCTCTTTGGCCCGATCACCCCCATATGTAACCAGACTGAGGCAGACCCCGGTCCCCCGTTAAAAGTGTAAGTCACCGGTCTTTTGGTCAGGTCTCCCCCATCATCCTTCGTATAAGCTACGTAGAAGATGTTCGCCCTCAACTTTCCTTCCTCAGTTTTAAGGGGCATATATCCGGTGGTCGCGGTATAACTGATCACTTTTCCATTGATCGTTACCGAGCCTTTGGTCCTGACCGTTTCACCTTCCCCGGATTTTGACTTCAATTCCTGAGCTGCAGGACTATCCGCGGCAGACTTTGTTTGGGCAATGGATAACTGAATACCCATTGCCAATATAAATAAACCTATTTTCTTCATTTCGATACGGATTGATAAAACACAATTACGGACGGGTATCCCAGAACACGCGTTGTAACATATCATTTCTGACTGGCGTATTCGGATTGCTGCTTCTTTCAGAAAGCGGGTAAATGAGCACCCTTGGGATCTTATCATATACCGCTACCGAAATTGGTAGTGGAGTAATGGCCGGAAAACCTGTTCTCCTCCAATCGTTCCATGGTTCCATCAATACCCCAAAATTGGCAACATACTTTTCATTGATGATCTGTTCCAGTTTTTTGGCATTTGTTCCGGTTAAAGTTCCGTATGCAGCAATATAGTCGTCTATGGCAGCAGCACTTACACCAGACTCGGCCATAGAAGAACGAATCCCTGCCTCAAAAAAGGTTTGAGCATCACCCGGAGCACTTAAGCTCAAAGCGGCTTCGGCCCGGATGAAATTATACTCGGAGAACGTAAGCAATCTCGTTGGGGAATTACCAGACCAGGTGATCGATCCATCGGTAATCGTTCCGTCAGGGTTAATTACAATGCTGTTCAGACTGGCATCTCCTTTCAGAAAGGTATTTAACCTGGAATAAGCTACGGAGGAATTGTCCAACACACTGGCGCCTTTATAATTTCCACTATTGTAAGGGAAAGAAACAAAGTAAGAAGGCCTGCGCGGGTCAGATTTAACATTCATCATGTCTACAATCGTTCTGTTCGGAAAAAAGGCATTTCTGAACTGTCCGCCTTCTATACTGGTAATCGGGTTCTGACGACCAGACTCGGCCAGAAATTTCATCTGAAAATTATCTGCATTAGAAGTCATGAACTGCGCACCGCTATTGATCAGCGCCGTAATCTGACTGGAAGCAAAAGCGGGGTCCTTCTGACTGTAGTGCAGGTAAATGCGCAGCTTCAGGGTGTTGGCAAATTTAATCCAGTTGGTCTTCACATTCGACCATACTCCCGGATATATGGTCGTATTTTTGTCCGGTTCAAAGACAGAAGCAGGGGCATTGACATCAGCAATTCCTGCATCAAGAGTAGCAATCAGGTCTTTATAAATCGCCTCATCATCATCATATTTCGGATATAGGTTTTCTGCGAACTTTGAAGCTTCGCTATAAGGTACATCGCCCCACCCGTCAACGGTGACCTGATATACATAGGCTTTTAATATTTTCGCCACACCTGCATAGTGCGGACTGCCATCTTTTTCTGCTTTAGGGATAATTTTTGCAATGTCTGCAAGCAAAGTGGCAAATATAGAACTCCACTGGTTGTTCACATCCGAGTTATTGATGTTGTATCGTTCGTACTCTTTAAAAGTCTGGGAAGTATTGGTGGTCTGTCCGGAAAACTGCTGCATCATCAGACCGCTGTAACGGAACAGATCACTGGCCCCTAAATACCCGACATTTACTGTAATAGAAGGCAATAACTGGGCAACCGGAACATCGATCACGTTATTGGGATCCGTATTGACATCATAGAATTTTTTACAGGAATGGAACAAGCTTCCAAAAAGTAACAGGCTTGTGCATATGATGGTTTTATTCGGTTTCATAGCTTTTATCTAAAATTTCTTTAAATCAGTTAATTAAAATGTGGCCCTTAAGGTCGCTCCGAAAGTTCTGGCTACCGGCTGTATACCGAATTCCAGACCTCTGGCATTGCCTACTCCCAATACGTTTTGCTCGGGATCAAGGTGTGGGAAATTAGGCGCATAAGTCAACAGGTTACGTCCGTAAACAGACAGCTGCAGGCGGCTGATAAATTTGGTCCTTGCCAGCAATTCTTTAGGAAATAAATAGCTGAAGGTAGCCTCTCTCAGTTTCAGGAAAGTGGCATCCAGCACATAACCTTCCCAGGCTACATATTTCCCTGCCAGCCCCCAGTAATCCTGTGCAGACACAGCAGTGGTATTCGGACTGCCATCGGCATGCACACCTTCAAATAAATAAGGAGTAGAAACGGTACCATCTGCATTAAAGCGATCAAATTCAGCGGTTTCTTTAGCTACACCGTTGATTCTTAAATCGCCCACAGTTCTGGAAAGGATATCACCTTTGTATTTAAAGTCAAGCAGGAAGGAGAAGCTAAATGCTTTATAGGTAAAGGAGTTGGTTAATCCTGCAGTAAACTTAGGATTTGGATTCCCTACCGGCCCTACTTCATTTGTGGCCTGCGGCAATCCATTGGCTTTAATGACCATACGTCCCTGGTTATCTCTCTGGTACATATTGGAATAAATCAGACCATAAGGCTGTCCGGCCACCGCCTGAACATTGGGCGATGTAAAACCACCCAGGGAAATCAGGCTTACACCAGGAGCAAGCTCTTTTACTACGGATTTAAAAGTGGTGAAGTTCAACATCGCATCCCAGGTAAAGCTGGATGTCTTTACCGGTGTACCGCTCAATAAAAACTCCAGTCCTTTGGTAGATAGCTTTCCTGCATTTTTCACCTGACTGGTAAAGCCGGAACTTGCAGGAACAGGAACATTGAAAATCAGGTTTCTGGAATCTCTCTTATAAACCGAAAGGTCCAGCGACAACCTGTTGTCAAAAAAGCTCAGCTCTGTTCCCAGCTCAATCTCTCTGGTAAATTCAGGAAGGATATCTTCATTTCCAGACGTATTGGCGTAAGTATATCCCGCCATATTGTTGAAAGGAAAGTTAACTGCAGTAGAACTGAAACCGTCTGAAGCCCCTGCAGTACCATATACGGTAGAAGCGTCATAGGCATTTGCCCCTTTACCCACTTCACCTACGTTCGCCCTGATTTTGGCAGAGGTCAGCACTTTTCCTTTTAGCTCCGGAAAGGCTTCTGTAGGCACAAAACTTATCGCGACAGCCGGATAAAAGATCGACCGGTTTTTCTTACTTAAAGTAGAAGAAAAATCATTACGCGCTTTCACGTTCAGGTTCAGATAAGATTTATAGCCCACAGAGATATCTCCGAAAAAGCCCATTAACCGGGTCCTGAAAAAACTGTCTTCTGCACTAAAGGTGGTGAAGTTTTTAAGGTTGGCAAAGCCGGGAATGGTGATGCTTTTTCCGGTCGCCACAATGGATTTATCATAATTGGAAAGGATCTCATTCCCCAATGTTGCAGAGAGGTTATAATCACCGTAAGTTTTGTTGGCGGTTAATGTAAAATAACTGCTGAGGTTACGGGTCATGTTCTGACGCTCTACAATTCCACCCGCACCGGCAGAAGCTGTATTTCCGTTACTTCTCACTCCTTTATCATCAAATCCGACAAAATTATTGTTGAACACATCCACACCGACTTTTAAATCAGCCTGTAACCAGCTGGTAAAATCGTATTTAAGGTTTAAGTTCCCGAAGAACCTGTTCAACTCCTGGGTAGTCGTAATGTGGTCGATGGACCAGTATGGATTTTCCTCTGAACTGGAGTACCAGATTTGTCCTCCCTGAGCATCGGTAACCGGCAAACCGGAAACATCATAACTGCGGGGTGCATAAATCGCCCTCCACAAGGGGTTAGCACCCTGATTTCCTGCCTGGGTCCGGTTAGATTTGTTATTGATATAAGAAAAGGAAGTATTCATTTTCAGTTTATCGGTAATGCTTGCTCCCATATTCCCGCTGAATGTGTTCTTGTAAAGTTTGTTTCCTGGAACAAGGGCATCCTGAGTATTGTTTCCGTAAGAAATCCGGTAGTTATATTTCTCATTCGCTCCCGAGAAGTTAATGGTATTATCGAGTGCGAGCTGGGTTTGAAGAATGTCCCTTACGTTATCAGGATAAGCCTGCAGGGTCACGGTATTTCCAAGAATATCTGTTACCTGTTGTCCGGCAATACGCGGTCCCCAGGAAGTAGATTTAGGGTCCCATTTATACCGTTGTTCCGGAGTGTCATTCTTTCCATAAATGCCTCTGGATCCCTGGGCATAATCATTCTGATATTCCGGGAACCTGTTTATACTGCCCCAGGAAGTATTGGAAGTAAAGGAAACTTCACTTTTTGTGCCCTGTTTACCCTTTTTCGTAGTGATCAGGATAACACCTGAAGCTGCTCTGGAACCATACAGAACGGTTGCTGCTGCTCCTTTTAAAACGCTGATACTTTCGATGTCTTCAGGATTCACATCTGATGCTCTGCTGGAACTTGCCACACCAGCATTGACACTATTTCCGCCACCACCATTATCGATTGGCACCCCGTCTATAACATATAAAGGCTGGTTACTTCTGGTGATACTGGAAAACCCTCTGATGGTTACGTTAGAGCTGGTAAAACCCCCACCGGAACCGGAGATCTGAACCCCGGCAACTTTACCTGCAAGTGCATTGGTAATGTCTGGTGTCGGGGCCTTGGTCAGACTTTCAGCGCTCACCTTACTGACGCCGTAGCCCAGGGTTTTCTTGTCCCGCTGAATCCCGAATGAAGTGACAACCACCTCTTCGAGACTTTTGGAGTCTTCGACCAGTACAATCTGGTAATCATTTTGGGCTCCGACCGCCACCTTCTGGGCCGTATAACCGATATAACTAATGAGAAGCGTTGAATTGGCTGGTACCTGGATACTAAATTTACCATTACCACTGGTTACAGTGCCAATAGATGTACCTTCTACCTTAATAGAGGCACCGGGGATAGGCTGCTTGTCTTCTTTAGCAGTGACAGTTCCGGTAATCGTTTTGTTCTGTGCATTTGCTATAGAACAGCAAAATAAAAGCACAGAAAAAAAAAGTAATACTTTTTTCATAGTTCGGCTTGCTTAGGGTTAGTTAATAGGTTCGTTTAGAAGGTGATTGACCTCCCTGGTTAACCAAATTTAGTTCAGCAAGCCAACAAATTGTAGGCTTTTATTGTCTACTACTTATCAAAAATTGTCTATTATACCGGGAAAATTCAAAGAAAGACCAAAGCCTGTGGACAAGGCCCGGAAAAAAGAATCAGGAAAGGGTTATAAAGAATTAGAAAAGGACTATAATAAAAAGAAAAGATCATTCAAAAGCACATAAAAAGAGACAAAAAAAGAGCCAATTGCCTTATTAATTGGCACTTCTGCACTCTTAAATTTATACTTCTTGATGTAATCTTTAGGGGCCATGGAAGTGATTTTCTTAAACACCCGGTTAAAGGTGATAATACTGTTGAAGCCTGAAGTATAGGCCACGGAAGAGATACAGTCAAAATCGCCACTAATGATCTTTTTGCAGGCCTCGTTTACCCGGATTTCATGCAGGAAAGACAAATAGGTTTTCCTGGTATGCCGTTTAAAATACTTGCAGAAGGCATGGGGTGTGATACAGGCAATGGAAGCAATGGTGTGGAGTGAAATATCCTCTGAATAATGATCGATGGTATACTGATATACGTCGTTCATCCTCAGTCCTTCGGAATCCGTAAAAGAATGATTGGAAAAACCGGTGGAAAGGGATTTCCATTCTTTAATGTTATTGGCACAGGATTGCAACAGCTTAATCAGGTTCAGAAGCCGGTCAAGTCCTTCTGAATCCCTCACTTCTTTTACCATCCCGGAGATTTGCAAAACATGTGAGGAAGGCACTTGTAAACCAAATGCAGTTCCTTCCATAAACCTTTTTACAGGCTCCATCTCGGGAAGTTCCAGCAAACTGGCCAGGTTATGTTTATGATCAAAGAAGATATGGATCGCATGAATGTTATTGCGGTAACTCTCGCCAAAATGACTGGCATTGGAGCGGAAAAGATGGGGCTGATCGCTACCTATAAAATAGATGTCGCCAGGTTTGCAGGGCTGGGTATAATTTCCTGCAATCAAGGTTCCCTCCCCTTTTATAATTAAAGTAATCTGTACTTCTTTATGCCGGTGCAGATAGTTGTAAAAGTAAGGCAATATATCTTCCTGTACTACTATAGAGTATTCATTTGCAACGGGAACGGTGAATTGAAGTACTTTCATACAATCAATAATACCATAAAAAAGAATAATTTGTACTGCAACTACAGGAGCGTAACAAGAATCATACTTTTCGGCAGCCCTTCCTTCAGGAAAAGACCTAAATCACTGCCGATAAACTACTTAAAGCCCAAAATATCCAAAATCATTAAGTACTTAAATCAGAAGTATAAATATTTTATCAAAAATAGGCCAAAGACAATTCCTTCCGGACAATAAGAACAGAAACAGTTAATGATTTAAGAAAACAAAGGAGGGATCAGGTGTTATATTGGGCTTTTAGCTGCCTGAACGCTATCAAAGAAGTTACAGAAAAGCGGATCTCTAAATGAACAAAGCAATACCGGCGATCTGCCCTGGTATTGCTTTGAATATCGCAATGTCCTGATATGGATATACCTTACTCGCTTACCAGATCCAGAGCGGCCTCTTTTACAGCCTGACTGCTTAGGTCTTCCAGCTCTGCATCATGAGTATAGCTTCTGATTGCCGCAATGCTACGCTCCATATCCAACCAATAGGCATAATAGCCGCTACGGCCCAATACCTGGTTGTCTGCATCTTTCAAAATAAAATAAGAACCCTGTTCGTCTGACTGTCTGCTGAAACGGTGAGCGAATTTTGCATTTGCCCTAACCAGGTCAATTTGCTTTTCACATGCGATCTTTGCAGTCGTACGGTCTGAACTCCGCAATACAATATCGCCGGATTTCAACTTTAGGTTAAAATGGTACTTGTTGTCAAAGTCTTTTATAATCTGAAATTTTGCCATAACTCATTTAAAGTTTACGACTGCAAATTTAAGAGCGTCACAAATAAAAAATACGCATCAGTGTCAATCGAAAAACTGATAATTATCAATTATTGTGGAAAGTTATTACTTCAACATGACCTTTAATAGTTAAGGAATGCAAAAAAAATAGAAGTAACTTTGTGCCATTAATAAAGTATTGATCATTTAACAGGATTCAATAGTAAAGTACAGAGAACGAGAATATGAGCCTATCCGGAATTTTTCCAATTGATCAATGGAATTTCAAATCACAATCTATCCTGAAGAGTATTCCTGCTGAAGACCATGACCGCCTTTGTATCAATATGACTGTAGAAAGTTATAACAAAGGGGATGTGATTTTTAAAGAAGGTGCCGTTCCCTCTGGGATTTTTTACATTCAGAAAGGAATTGTAAAGAAATATAAGGTAGACCGTGACGGCAGGGAGCAGATCATTTATGTAGCAGGCAGCGGTGAACTTCTGGGATACCACGCCATCCTGGCTGAAGACAGATATCCGGATTCTGCAACTGCAATAGAGGATTGCAATATTGCTTTTATCCCTAAGGAGGATTTTCTGGAAGTATTACACAACTCTGTAATCTTATCTCAACGGCTCTTAAAGAACATGAGCCATGAATATGCGGTTTTAACGAATAACATCGCGGTGTTTACCCAAAGAACTGCCCGGGAAAGAGTAGCCATTACCCTGATCGTATTGAGGGAAAAATATAAAAATGAGGAGGCAAACGAGGATACCATCAATATTTCCAGAAGTGACCTGTCCAATATGGCCGGAATCGCCAAAGAAAACCTGGTCCGCATTTTAAAGGAATTTAAAACACTGGGGGTCCTCTATACTGAAGGCCGGAAGATTACCATTACAGATATCAAAATGCTGGCAGAAATCTCCAGCTACAGCAATAAATCCCTCAAACTTCGTTAAGTATTCCCCGTCTTTTGTTTATTGGATGTCACATTCTGTGACTTCCAATCCGACAATTCCGCTGCAGTCAGCTCCGGTGGTTATTTTCCGGCAAAAGCTTTCAGGTATTTATCGATGTATTCCTGTCTGGATCTGGACTTGTATTGCATGATATATCTCGGATGTTCAAGGGCAATGATCTGCTTAAAAAAGCGATGTTCTTCATTTAGCTTTCTGAAAAAACTTTCATTTTTTCCGGTCCCAAAACAAAAGCAAACATCTGTTTCAAAACCCATTGCAATCTGTGTCTGAATATTCTTTACGATAAAAGGGTATACCGCTGTTAACAGCGCCTTATTGTCGTAATAATTATAATTGGTTTCTTTCCCGTTCTCTCCCATTATCGTGAAGCCCAGGGGGCAGATGGAATGGATGTAGAACTGCTGATAGAATTGTGCTACCCCTCCAAAAGCTTTGATCATTTCATAAATATACTCAGAAGAAGGCTCATGGGTCATGGGCCCTGGAAAGTCAATGTCACAATTGGCCACCAGCCGCTTGGGATCCGTAAAAGAAATCCCCGTCAGCCCGGAGCCAAAACGACCGGGGTTAATTCCCAGGATCAAATGCCGGGGCAGCTCATCGTTATAATATTTACGGTAAAATGTGGATGAGGATTGCAAAGCAACCGGGCTTTCTTTAAAGGGGTTCATAATCCTGATTCCCGCAGGTAGAGTTCCTTTGAACTCCAGGTTTTGGTTGAAGGAGATGATCCGATCGGCAAATGTTGACATAAGCTAAAGATAGCCATTCTATCATGAAGAACAACATGGGAGCTCCTCCAGATACGCCATAATGCAAAAGCCCAATAACGAAAAATCGGCAGCCTCCCATCGGAAACTGCCGCTTTTTTATGCTTTATTTCTATGAACGCGGA